>NZ_JBJPHU010000141.1:0-15501 GCF_052939515.1 Phormidesmis sp. 146-33 | reverse complement strand
CTTCTATTCTCGCGAATCGCCGACAGTCGCTCCCCCAACCAATAGATGCGCCCCAACTGCACAACTGCACTCTAACCGATCGAGTACGCTAAACGGCGCTTAGTTAGTGGGTGCTTATACGAACTCTCTACACCAATGCTCACATCATTGACCCAGCCCAAAAATTTGACGGCAAAGGACAGCTTTTGGATAAACCTTAGAAAGCTCAATTGTTACGATACATTTAAGGGGAATTGGAGCATTGTTTGTCGTATTCCGTTCCCTTATGTTTCACGCTTTCCTACCTCACGCTTGCGATCGCTGTTGACCTATGACAGCCGTCACCCCTTCTACTACAGTCAGACTCACCTTACCTGACCATACTCAGTTGCCAGAGTCGGATGGAACTTTTGTAAAAAACTTTCAAGAGCATCCTACTGACCGATTCGATTTTGCCGCTTTTAAAACAGCAGAATCCGGATGGTCAATACTGCATTGGTCAAGACGGTGGCATCTATTGGCGACTGACTGACCCGCTCGAAAAAGGTGCAGAAGCCCCCTGATTGGTTTTTTGTTCCCAATGTGCCCCCGACGCTGAATGGACGACGGGCTGAACAGGAAAAACAACGCGCCGATCGACTGGCAGAATGTTTGCGACCCCTTGCGGGTAACTCAAAGAGATCGCAAGGTATCGACCCCGACCAGAGTCTCTAAAACGCAAAAAACATCTACAAAAAATGCCCGCAGCAGGGCCGTACTCAGACGGATTCCTTACTACGGACACTTCAACTAGCAAATAGTAACTTCAGATAGTGACTTAAACTGCTGCAAAAAATTCTTTCGACTTGACGGGATCAGGATTCATCGTCTTGTCTCCGGGCTGCCAACCAGCGGGGCAAACTTCATCAGGGTGAGTCTGCACATATTGAATCGCTTGCAAGATGCGAAGGGTTTCTTCGACACTGCGACCAAATGACAGGTTGTTGACGGTTGCATATTGCAGAGTGCCATCTTTGTCGATGATGAACAGACCGCGCAGAGCAACACCCGCATCCGGGTCAAGCACGTTGTAAGCAATGCTGATTTCCTTCTTGATGTCAGACACCAACGGATAGTTGAGATCGCCGACACCGCCAGACTTACGATCGCTCTGAATCCAAGCCAGGTGAGAAAATTCGCTATCAACAGACACGCCCAAAACTTCGGTGCCCAGATTTTTGAAAGCTTCGTATTGATCGCTGAATGCAGTGATTTCAGTCGGGCAAACGAAGGTGAAATCTAAGGGATAAAAGAACAACACGACGTACTTGCCGCGATAATCAGACAGTTTAATCGTCTTAAATTCTTGATCAACGACAGCCGTCGCAGTAAAGTCGGGAGCGGTCTGACCGACTCTCAGGCATCCTTCATTGGGATGAGTCATGGGAAAAGGGTCTCCTTACAGCAGTACGTCTACTTTCAGTAAATAGTTTCACAGGGCCAAAAAGGCAAGCTCAATTATTTACGAACTGTTACAACAATAGCACAGCGATCGCGTTTTCGCAGTCATTATGAGTTCGAGTTAACGATGTAAAAGCAAATCTCAGCTTCATCAAGAACGCTTCCAACAATTGAGATGTCACGCTGAACAATGTCACCTTGCGATCAATTGAGGCTGCTTTCTAGGAGGGTTGGGGTTCTGTCGTTTTGGGTTGCCAGCGTTTAAGTTGGACTGCTGCCAGAGCGGTTACTAGGGTGCCGACGGCAATCGCCACCACATACAATCCGCCTTGAGTCACCGCGTTAGGAATCGCCAGGACGAAAATTCCGCCGTGTGGGGCGCGAAGGGTACAGCCGAACAGCATCGACAATCCGCCTGTAATCGCTGAACCCAACACACAGGCGGGAATGACGCGAATCGGATCTTTGGCGGCAAACGGAATCGCGCCTTCGGTGATAAACGAAATCCCCAAAACAGAGGCGACTTTTCCGGCTTCTTGTTCTTCGATCGTAAACAATCGCTTCGCCAAAAATGTTGCCAGGGCCAGACCGAGCGGAGGCGTCATGCCAGCGGCCATCACGGCGGCCATCGGTTGTACTACGTCACTAGCCAGCAGTCCGACGGCAAAGGTGTAGGCTGCTTTGTTGACTGGGCCACCCATATCAACAGCCATCATTCCCCCCAAAATTAAGCCGAGAATGACGGCGTTGGTTTGTCCCATGCTCTGCAAAAAGGCGGTCAAGCCATCCAAAATTGCTTTAACGGGCGCACCAAACACGTAGACGAGCAGCAATCCGACGACCAACGTCGCGAGTAGAGGAATCACCAAAACAGGCTTCAATCCCTCGAAGTTTTTGGGCAAATTCACCTTGTCGCGGATGAACAGGGAAATGTAGCCAGCCAAAAAGCCAGAAAGAATGCCGCCCAAAAATCCCATTCCTAAATTAGAAGCCAACATGCCGCCCACCAGACCAGGGGCAAGACCGGGACGATCGGCGATCGAGAAGGCGATAAATCCCGACAAGACGGGGACAATCAAGGCAAACGCTGACTTTCCGCCAATCTGTAACAAGGCATCCCCAAAGCTTCCGGGTTCAGGTTTGAGTCCAAAGGCAAACGACAGCGCGATGATCAATCCACCCGCCACGATCACAGGCAGCATGTAGGAAACTCCGGTGAGCAAGTGACGATAGGGGCCCGATCGTCGAGCCGATTGTTCTGCTTTGGCTTGCCGGACAGCATCGACGTAATTTCCCTGTCCGTTGGTGGTTTGTGTCTGGGGTTCGGGTAGCGCTAAGGCGGTTTCGATCACCGTTTGTCCAGACTTAAGCGCCTGATTGGTGGAAGTTTCGTAAAGCCGCTTGCCTTTAAAGCGGGACAGATCAACATGAGTATCGGCGGCAATCACGACAGCATCGGCTTGAGCAATCTCTTCGGGAGTCAGTTGATCTTTGGCCCCGACGGAACCTTGGGTTTCAACTTTGATGGTGTGACCGAGGGCGATCGCGCTTTTTCTCAACGCCTCAGCCGCCATGAAGGTGTGGGCGATTCCCGTAGGGCAGGAGGTAATGGCGACGAGGTGTTTGGCCGTGGAGGGAACTGCTTGAGAATGGGAGGGAGCCGCCGCAGGTTCAGGACTGCTCGCATTCGGTGACGCTGAGTGGGGGACTTGATTAACTTGAGCAATGGCCTGTTCGATCACCGTTTTGGTATTGCGAATCGCCTGACTGGTTGAAGTCGTATAAATCGGCTTGTTGGCAAATCGAGACAGATCAACATGCACATCTGCCGCAATGATCACCAGATCGGCTTCAGCAATGGCGCGTTCTGAAAGAGGCGTTTTGATGCCTTCAGCTCCTTGAGTTTCAGCTTTGACGTGATAGCCCATTGTTTCAGCCGTTTTTTTGAGGGCTTCGGCCGCCATGAAGGTGTGGGCGATGCCAGTTGGACAGGCGGTGACGGCCACAATGTTTTCGATCGATTTCATGTCTGGTGTGGGTTTAAAGAATGGATGGTTAAAGAATGGATAGGCTAACTTCGTTCATCAAAGATTCGACGGTTTCTCTAGGAGGCAAGCGCGGCCCGATTTGACTGAGTGCGCCGATCGAGAAGGCCGTTGCCAACCGCGCACAATCGCTGAGTGACCAGCCGCGTAGCTTCCCAACAATCAAGCCCGAAGTCATCGCATCCCCTGCGCCCACGGTACTAACGACTTTGATCTGCGGCGGACGGGCATGAATCACTTGGTTTTGTTCGGCAAAGATGGCTCCGTTTGGGCCCATTGAGACGACGACACAGTGAATCGTCTGCGCCAGTTGTTGAGCGGCTTGAATAATGGCGGTTTGATCGTTGAGCGATCTCGTTGAGATACCCGTAAGGGGTCGCCCTACTAGCTCTTGTAGTTCCTCTAGATTGGGCTTGATCGCATAGGGCGCAAACGGAACGGCTCGCCGCAAGCTTTCACTACTGGCATCGAGAACAACGGTTTTGCCTCGCGCTTTGAGATCGGCGATCACTTTGCCGTAAATGTCAGGCGAAATTCCCGCAGGCAGGCTACCCGATAGGACAAACCAATCGCACTCTTCCGCCAGGTCACGAATCGTTTGATGGAATGTCATCAGATCGCGTTCGGTGGGTGCCTGCCCTGGGAAGTTAATGTCGGTGACTTGATTTTGGGCGGTGTCGGTGATTTTGACGTTGATGCGCGTGTTGCCAGCGATCGACACAAATCGATTCTCAATCCCCTTTTGCTGGAAGAAGTGATCAAACAGATCGGCATTGTCTTTGCCCAAAAATCCAGAAGCGGTCACAGAAAATCCAAAGTCCGTGAGAAACGAGGCCACATTCACGCCTTTGCCGCCCGGATCGCGCTGTTCTGATTCGACCCGATTCACTTCTCCGGCTTTGAAGTTGGGAATGCTGACGGTCTGATCGATCGCCGGATTGAGCGTAATCGTCGCAATAGTTGGATTCATAACTTACACCAGCGATCGGACTTCTTGGGCAGTGCGGCATCGTAAGGCGCGTTGGGCTAATTTCTGAGTTTCGATCAGCGAGAGGCTGCGGAGTTTTGCTTTCACGGCTGCCACACTGGGAATGCTGACGCTCAGTTCGGTTACGCCTAATCCTGTGAGAATAGCGGCTCCTTTGGGATCTCCCGCAATGCCGCCACAAACCCCAACCCATTTTCCGGCTGAATTGGCTGCCTGCACAGTTTGATCAATCAGACGCAACACGGCAGGATGCAGTCCATCAGCTTGTTTGGCGAGAGCGGGATGGCCGCGATCGATGGCCAACGTGTATTGAGTCAGATCATTGGTGCCGATCGAGAAGAAATCGACTTCTTTCGCCAACTCATGCGCCATCAATGCCGCCGACGGAACTTCGATCATGATGCCGATTTCGACCGGATCTGCGCCCACTTCTAAACGCACGTCTTCCGCAATTTTTCTCACCGCTTGCAGGTCTTCTAACGTGGCGATCATGGGAAACATAATCTTGACCAAACCAGATTGTGAGGCGCGAAAAATGGCTCTCAGTTGCGGTCTAAACAAGTCAGGACGTTGCAGACACAGCCGAATTCCTCGCACGCCCAAAAAGGGATTTTCTTCGATCGGCATCTCCAAATAGGGCACCGCTTTATCTCCGCCAATGTCCAGAGTCCGAATGATCAGCGGCAGTCCATTGAGTGCCTGAGTCATTTCGGTGTAGGCGGCGAACTGTTCTGCTTCGGTGGGGGGGTGCGATCGATTCAAAAATAGAAATTCCGTCCGCAACAATCCAATCCCTTCGGCTCCCGCATTGACGGCTTGTTCGGCTTCGGCGGCGGCTCCAATGTTGGCGACGACTTCAACTCGATGGCCATCGGTGGTCAGGGCAGGTTGATAACAGGTCAGCTTTTCGGCGGCGCGAATGGCTTGTAAATCTGTTTGGGCAACTCTCGCCGTTTCTAAATCTGCCTGAGAAGGATGCGGATAGAGATTGCCGCTTTCGCCATCCAGAATGCAGGGCGTACCATCCGGCAAATTGAGAACGGCTGCCCCTGCGCCAACAATCGCGGGAATATCGAGCGATCGAGCAATGATGGCACTGTGCGAAGTCGAACCTCCGTAAGCGGTACAGAATCCCAACGTCAAAGCTGGATTCAAACTCGCCGTATCAGAGGGTGTGAGGTCTTCAGCGATGAGAATGACGGGGCGATCGGGCAATTGGGGCGCATCTTCTATCGTGTCTGCCAACAATCGCAGCACTCGTTGCCCCACATCGCGCAAATCGGTGGCTCGACCTGCCAGCAAAGGATCAGACAGTTTTTCTAAGGTTTGGGCGCGTTGTTCGTAAGCCGTTTGCCAGGCCCAGGCGGCACTATGAATCTGCGAGTGAGTTTGTGAGTGAGTTTGCAGATGAGAAATCGCTTCTTCAACAAGTTCTTCATCACTGAGAAATGCTTGATGCGCTAAAAAAATCGAGGCCTGACTGGCTCCTGACTTTGTTTTTACTGAGTCGTACAAATTGCCTAATTGGATTTTCGCAGTCGCGATCGCTTGGCTCAATCGAGCTTTCTCAGCCTCTGGATCTTTTGCGGTGGATTCAAACACTAACTTGCTGCGCTTGAACTGAAAAATGGGAGCGATCGCCACACCCGGAGAAGCCGCAATTCCAGGAATCGGAGCCGACTCAAAGCTTAACGTTCGTCCTAATATAATCGTTGAGGATTCTTCTTCATCTTCTAACCCTTTAGCGATCGCTTGACTTAAGGTGTCTAATGCCTGAGTTTGATCCGTTCCCTGAGCCATCAAACGAACGGTTTTTCCACCTTCAACGCCTAATTTGAGAAGTGATACCAGGCTTTTTGCATTTGCAGTTTGATCGCCGTATCGAATGCGAATTTCTGACTCAAATTCTTTAGCCAAATTGACCAAAAGAGTCGCCGGACGTGCGTGAAGTCCCGTTTTTTCTCGAATCGTTACGTCTACAAAGCTTGCAAAATCTGAGGGTGAATTTGAGTGTGGAGAAGGGCTGGAATTAGAGGACGATCGATTCGTTAAGCAGTCCACAATATCATCGGGATTTGACGTATGAGATAAGCGCTGAATTGTGGCTTCGTCATCTAAAACATGGGTCAAATTAGCCAGAATTTCTAGATGCTCATCAGACTTAGCCGCAATGCCCACGACGAGATGCACGTTCTCTCCTGGATTCCACTCAACACCCTTGGGAATCTGCACAACAGAAATGCCTGTCTGCTGAATGAAATCGCGATCGCTCGGCAACCCATGCGGAATCGCAATCCCATTTCCTAAATAAGTATTCGCAACCTTTTCTCGGGCCATCATACTTGCGATATATTCTGGCTTCATGTTGCCGTTTTTGACTAACAAATCTCCGGCTTGGCGAATGGCATCAGCTTTATCAACAGCATTAGCTTTTACTTTAATACTGCTCTTATTTAGCGTCATCATGTGGTTCTAAATTTGGCTAATTAATGTGTGAAGATTATGTTTGAAAAAGAGCCTATTTCTATTAATGTTTGAAAGTGATAGTTATCCGCTACAGGTTTTACAAAACTTTAGAGAGTTCTTTAATTCCTCTCATAGTATTAATGTTGTGATACTCAGCTTAAGGCGAATTAAAATCTGTCTTAGGGCGTAGCTTTTTGTACTTGATAAAGAAGTTAGAATCCCCATCAAGCGAGGCATGAGAACGCTTCAAATTTCTAAACACACGCCTCATCAAAGTCTGAGCTAAACTCCACTTATAAGTAGGATTGAAATGAAGCGCCATCTCTTCGAGTTACCCGTGAGAGATTACTTTTTCACATCCCAAAATCACTTCAAAACCCCAAATTTTTACAAAAATCAAAATGTTTACCGCTAAAAAGTTAGAAACTGCTGCGTTAAGCCAAGACTCAAAAGAAACTGAATTTGTACTTTGGTTTGAGCAGGTTGGGATTGCTGATGTGGCGATCGTGGGCGGCAAAAATGCTTCGCTGGGCGAAATGATTCAGCAACTCGCACCTCAAGGGGTGAATGTGCCGACCGGGTTTGCCACAACCGCCTATGCCTTTCGCTACTTTATCGAAAAAGCTGGACTCAAAGAGCGTCTACGGCGATTGTTAGCTGACCTCAAAATCGAGGATGTCAACGACTTGCAGGAACGCGGTAGACAAGCTCGAACGATGATTTTAGACACGCCTTTTCCAACAGAACTCGAAACGGCAATTCTCAACGCTTATTTACAGCTTTCGGAACGCTATGGAAGCAGTGTTGAAACCTGTGAACGGTTGACTGGAAACGAGCTAAAATCCTGCCTGAGTCGCCATACCGGACTCGATGTTGCAGTGCGATCGAGTGCCACTGCCGAAGACTTACCGGACGCGAGTTTTGCGGGACAACAAGAAACCTATTTGAATATTCACGGCATCGATCGCGTTCTCGAAGCCTGTCACCACTGTTTTGCGTCTTTGTTCACCGATCGCGCCATTTCTTATCGCACGACGAAAGGCTTTGATCACTTTGACATTGCCTTATCGGTGGGGGTGCAAAAAATGGTGCGGTCTGACCTGGCGGCATCGGGGGTAATGTTCTCGATCGATACCGAAACCGGATTCAGCAATGCGGCACTCGTTACGGCGGCTTATGGATTGGGGGAAACGGTCGTCCAGGGAACTGTCAATCCCGATGAATACATTGTCTTCAAACCGACGCTCAAACAGGGATTTCGACCCATCCTTGAGAAACGATTGGGCAGCAAAAAACTCAAAATGATCTACGACATCGGCGGCAGTAAACCCACGACAACGGTTCTGGTGCCGCGATCGGAGCAAGCAAAATACGCCCTGCAAGACGACGAAATTCTCAAGCTGGCCAACTGGGCCTGCATTATTGAAGACCATTATTCTCGCGTTCGGGATGCCTACAGTCCGATGGACATCGAGTGGGCAAAAGACGGCACTACAGGCGAACTGTTCATCGTCCAGGCGCGTCCTGAAACCATTCATTCTCAAAACACCCGCAACATTCTCAAAACCTATAAACTGACTGGCAAAAAGCCGTCTCAACCGCTGTTAACGGGGCGGGCTGTTAGTGAAATGATCGGAGCGGGAACGGTGAGAACGATCGTCGATATCCGCAAGCTCAACGAATTTCAGGAAGGCGAAGTGTTGGTTACGCCCCGCACCGACCCTGACTGGGAGCCGATCATGAAAAAAGCCAGTGCCGTCATCACCAATCAAGGCGGGCGCACCTGTCACGCGGCGATCATTGCGAGAGAATTGGGAATTCCGGCGATCGTCGGCTGTGATAATGCCACCGAAGTTCTCAAAGATGGGCAAGCCGTCACGGTGTCCTGCGCGGAGGGAGAAGAAGGGCAGATTTACGACGGGCTGTTACCTTTTGAGATTGAAGAATTGTCTTTGGGAGATCTGCCGCCCACGCCGACCAAAATCATGATGAATGTGGGCAATCCTCACGAAGCATTCAGGCTTTCCCTGATTCCCAACGATGGAGTCGGACTGGCTCGCACAGAATTTATTATCGCTAATCACATTAAGATTCACCCACTGGCGCTATTAAATTTTGAAACGCTGGAAGATAAGGGCGCAAAATGGGAAATTAGCCAACTCACTACCCAATATGAAAATCTGACGGAATACTTCGTAGATAAACTGGCATCAGGAATTGCAATGCTGGCAGCGGCTTTTTATCCCAAGCCTGTGATTGTGAGAATGTCAGATCTCAAAAGTAACGAATACGCTAACTTGATTGGAGGTCGTCAGTTTGAGCCGATCGAAGAAAACCCGATGATGGGCTGGCGGGGCGCTTCTCGCTACTATGACCCCAAATATCGGGAAGCCTTTGGGTTAGAGTGCAAAGCCTTTAAGCGAGTTCGGGATGAGATGGGATTGACCAACGTGATTGCCATGATCCCGTTTTGCCGCACGCCCGACGAGGGACGCAAAGTTTTAGCAGAAATGGCCAAACATGGACTGACTCAAGGCGAAAATGGCTTGCAAGTTTACGTCATGTGCGAACTTCCTAGCAACGTCGAACTCGCCGATCGCTTCAGCGAAATCTTTGACGGCTTCTCGATCGGCTCCAACGATCTGACTCAGCTAACCTTGGGACTCGATCGCGACTCTGCTCTGGTCTCTCACCTCTTTGACGAGCGCGACGAAGCGGTCAAACGCAAACTCAGCCGAGTCATTGCCACAGCCAAACAGTTCGATCGTAAAATCGGAATTTGTGGTCAGGCACCCAGCGACTACCCCGAATTTGCCGAATTTCTAGTCGAACAAGGCATCGACTCCATCAGCCTCAATCCCGATTCTGTTTTGAGAACTCGACTCGCCCTACAAAGCGCCTCCCCGCAAAACCCCTAACGCCAACCTTCTGTGAAGCGGCATCGATCAACAGGGTGGCTTCATTGTTCAAGAAGAACCAAGAAAAAGACCCGAATCTAACTTGCAGAAGCGGGGCGATCGTTCACATTAGCCGAAGAAACAGGTGGACTAATTTTGTTAACATAACTTCATATAGCAGTCCTAAATCAGTTGTGAGAATCTTGAAATAGCCTGTTCTTAGTGATTCGTTCTCAGCTAATTAACGTGAATTCGATGGAGTTTTCTCGCTTCGTTATTGGGCACTTCTGCCCCCCAACCCCCCAATTTTGGGGGACTTTGAGACAATATTTCTCGTTCAAAGTCCCTCACTGGTGGGGGATTTAGGGGGCTGCCCGGATTGGTAACCGCAGCGAAAGATGATCATCGAATTCACGTTAATTAACGACCCGCCACTAAGGACTAACCCCAGAATTTTCACAACTCAAATCAGATAGCTATAGACGAGTGTTTATTCACACCTGTCAATCTTTACTCTTTCGCCCCAAATCATCATGCTGCTCAACCCCAACCAGCGCACCAAACTGGACGATACCGACGACAAATTGTTTTATGATGCGCCGCGCTTTGTCACCCACGTCGATGAAGGCTTTATCCAACAACTGACGGACTTGTATCGAGAACGATTGCAGCCCAACACTCGCATTTTTGACATGATGAGTAGCTGGGTGTCACACTTGCCCGATGAGATGAAGTTTGCTCACGTCGAAGGTCACGGTCTGAATGCAGAGGAGCTTGCTCAAAATCCTCGTCTCGATCATTACTTTGTGCAAAATCTCAACCAAAATCCCAAACTGCCGATCGAAGACCAGTCGTTTGATGCAGTGTTGAATACCGTTTCGGTGCAGTATTTGCAGTATCCAGAAGGCATTTTTACCGAGATTCATCGAATTCTCAAACCGGGCGGCATTGCCATCTTTAGCTTCTCAAATCGAATGTTTTATCAAAAAGCGATCGCAGCTTGGCGAGAGGGTTCTGAGGCGAGTCGGGTGGAGTTGGTAAAGGGCTATTTCAAAGCAGTGCCGGGATTTAGTCAACCAGAAGTGATCGTGCGCCAGTCTCAAACGCCGAGTATTCTACAACTATTTGGGATGCCGGGGGGCGATCCGTTTTATGCGGTAATTGCTCAAAGAGAGGGATGAGGGAGGAGGGAGGAGCGAGGAGCGAGGAAAGAACTGTTCGATTAGGTCGTGTGGCTTCGACATCCCTTATTGATCGGCTATTGATCGATTTCTGAAAGAAGTTGGGTGGCACGATCGCACAGTTCTGCATGACAATGCCCATTGCTGGCCAGGAGTCCGCCCCATTGGTTTACGTCGTCTTGGTTGTAGAGCAGAGGCGTGTTATCAAAATGGGTGAGACTGCCGCCTGCTTCGGTGAGAATCAGATCAGGAGCGGCAAAATCCCAGTCTTTGGGGGCTGACTTGCTTGAGAGCGAGAGGTAGAGGTCGGCTTGATGCTCCACGATCGCCGCAATCTTACAGCCGATGCTGCCCACTTGCCGCTGGCTTTTGTGAGGAAATTGATCGACGAGTTGGTTTAAGCGATCGTCTCGGTGACTGCGACTGGTGACGATCGTCAAATCTTTTGGGCGAGTCTTGTCAGAAACCTGAAGCTTTTTGGGGTGGACATCCTCACGAGTTTCGACAAAGGTGCCGTTGCCCAGAGTAGCGTAATAGAGTTTGCCAAATTCGGGACAGGCGACGACTGCCAGCAAAGGGCGACCTTCGTGAGTCAGAGCAATGTGAACGGCGTATTCTCCGGTTTTGTTGATGAAGTCTTTGGTGCCATCTAGAGGATCGATAATCCAGACCCAGGGCTTGCCGCGTCGAGCCGAGATGGGCTGATTTTTGAAGGTTTCTTCGCTCAGGTAGGCAAAATCTTGGGTTCCCAGTGAGGCTTGGAGGCTGTCGAGAATGTATTGATTGGCGGCGAGGTCGGCCGTCGTGACAGGACTTTCGCCCGATTCTTCGATGCCAAAGGTGGAATGCTGCGCTTTTAGCAAAATGTCAGCCGCGCCCCAGCCCACAGAGCGAGCGATCGCCAAAATTTCCGCTAGTTCTCCGCGTTGGAAATTTGCCAATTCTGACTCTCCTGTAGTTTTGTGTCTGCGTTTTGGGTAACTCGCTTCTCCCCAAAGTCTACTCGCTAAATCTGCTGGTCGGCTGACATCCAGCGACGGGTGCCAAAAGATTGACACGACTGGGCGGCGATCGCGCCCGCTTTTTTCAACGCATCCTCAAACTCTGACTGCAAAAGATAGTGGCAAAACGCCCCGTGGAAAATGTCACCTGCTCCCAATGTGTCGATCGCCTTCACCGTGGGAACTGGGATCTGTCCTCTGGTGCCGTTGTTGAGAAACTCGATCGGTCGCTCTCCCTGGGTAATCGCAATTTTTGAGAGACCAAACGCTGCCAGGTAAGCAAAAACTTGATCCAAACTCTGGCAGCTAGGCGGGTGAAAGTTAGCGGAACAGATAGCGTAATCGACGTGAGGCAGCAGGCGATCGCTCCCTGGTTTCCAGCTTCCTCCATCCATCACAACAGGGATTTTTTGCTGTCTGGCTTGTTGCGCGATCGCGATTCCGACTGCCATCTGATGCCCGTCTACCAACACGATGTCAATGGTTTGTAAACCCTTGGGCAATTTGTAATTCTCAACTTGAGACTTAATGGCATTGATCGAGACGACCGATCGTTCTCCTTGAGAAACGACGATCGACGAAACGGGAGGCGAGTCTGTATGAGACGGATTCAAGTCCGACAAGCCTACGCCACACTGCTGCAAATCCGCCAAAATCAAGTGACTGATCGGATGCCGACCCACTACGCCCAGAAGTTCAGCCTGATTTCCTAAATGACAAAACGCAATGGCCGCATTCGTCGCCGGGCCACCCGCAGCAGTCGTGTAGTCGATCGCCACAATCTTTTCATTCACCGCAGGCGGACGATCGACGAGATAAATTAAATCGATCGTCACCAAGCCAATAAACAGTCCATGTTTGCTCATCAGGTGTGCTCATCTCAAGATACGATCGCGACATGGATGCAAAAGCTGGAACTCTCTACATCGTCGGCACCCCGATCGGCAACCTCGAAGATATGACCTTTCGGGCGGTGCGAATTTTGCAAACGGTGGATCTAATTGCCGCAGAAGACACGCGCCATACCGGAAAGCTGCTCCACCACTTCCAGGTTAAAACACCTCAGATCAGCTATCACGAACATAACCAGATTTCTCGGACTCCAGAACTGCTCGATCGCTTACAAAACGGACAGTCGATCGCCCTTGTCACCGATGCCGGGATGCCAGGAATTTCTGACCCAGGGTACGAACTGGTCAAAGCCTGTGCTGATGGTGGATTTGTTGTCGTCCCGATTCCTGGAGCAAGTGCTGTCATTACGGCTCTGAGTGCGTCTGGGTTGCCGACTGATCGCTTTACCTTTGAAGGATTTCTCCCTGCCAAAAGCCAAGCTCGTCGCACTTTCTTAGAATCGTTGCAGTTAGAGGCTCGATCGCTGGTTTTCTACGAATCGCCGCATCGACTGAGAGCCACGCTGCAAGATATGGCAGACGTTTTGGGGAGCGATCGCTCCATCACGCTGGCACGAGAATTGACTAAACTGCACGAAGAATTTTGGCGCGGCACCCTTCAAGCAGCGATCGAGCACTACAAGAGTCGCGACCCTCAAGGAGAGTTTACCCTGGTCGTCGCTGGCGCAGAGATTAGGGAACTCGTCCTATCAGATGCGGCGATCGTTGCAGAATTGCAGAACTTATTAAATCAGGGGTTGTCGCGATCGGATGCCAGTCGTCAACTCGCCCAACAAACCGCTCTCCCTCGTCGGCAAATCTACCAACTGGCGCTGTCTATTCCTGATTCCTGATTATCCTGAAAGTTCCTCAGAATTGCCGAATAAATTTAGGAGCTTTCCGAGATTAATAGCCTCTTTGCCAGAAATCTCTTTAAACGTTTAATCCGGATTCAAGACTTTGCCAGGTGATGTCTACATCTGTTGGACAAATCTGTTGGACAAGAATAGTCAGTCGCGAACTTCACACAAAACTATGCAGAAAATACTGGGACTCCTGTTGCTGATCGCTGGGATTTATTTTCTAGGTCAAAATATTATGTTTTCGACCTATTACTCTCCCTTTTTTTGGCGCAACCTGCCAGCGATCGGGTCGGTTCTCTGCATCATGGGCGGCACTGCCTCTCTGATTTGCTTTCCTCGACAAACCGGAAACTTTGGCTGGCTCTCAATCATGGCAGGCATTGTGCTGGTGTTTCTCAGTGGTGGCGTTTTTCTCAAGCCAACCAGCCTGTGGAATTTTATGATCGCCTTTGCTGCTTTGGTGAGCGGGTACAAATTGATGACAGAACGAGCGCACAGATTTTAGCGTCTTCAAACACGACTCTAAATTAACGTGAATTCGATGGAATTTTCTCGCTTCGTTATTCAGCACTTCTGCCCCCCAACCCCCCAATTTTGGGGGACTTTGAGACAATATTTCTCGTTCAAAGTCCCTCACTTGTGGGGGATTTAGGGGGCTGAAGCCGATTGAAACGAAGCGAGTCACTCTCATCGAACTGACGTTAAATTAAAGGATGGAAGCAGACGGGCAGTTTTGCGATAATTAAGAAACCCATCTTCATATCAAACGTGCTGTCTGACTTCCTGTTTTATGACCCAAGCTGAGATTGCAGCGGCTCTACAAGCTGCCTTCCATCAGTGCGACATGATGGGCTGTTCTTTAAGCGAAGAACAGAAAGAGATTCTCACGCAGACGCTCAAAGCCCGATTGTCTGAGCGATCGACGCTTGAGATCAATCCGCTCGATCAACTATCTCCCCAACAGCGCACCGCCCTTTTAGAATTTATCACCGCTCAAGAACAGCAAAACCAATCCTGGAAGGTGACGCTGCTTAACGATTGGCTACAAAACCGCGACTCTGGCAACGTGCAGTTTGTCCGAGATTTGTTTGGCGTGCAGTGGCTAGAAAGTATTACCTCAGCCGACCTCGCCGACTACGAAGACGAAGCTATTTTGAAGCTAAAAGTGGGCGATCGTATCGAAGTTTCCAATACGCTTTGGGAATGGGTACAAGAATCTGACCCCAACGGTCGCGAATGGTTTCCCTGTACGGTGATCAGCGTCCAAGGCGATGTCGAACCCTCCCAAACAAAATCCACCGTCCGCTTTGACAACGGCAGCGAATACGAAATTCAAGGACTCTACGACTGGAATCGATCGAATTGGCGTTGGGCGAAGGGATGAGGGGCTTTTAACGTGAATTCGATGAATGGTTTCGCTTCCGGCTTGACATTCAAGATAATCGCTAAATCCTCCAATTCTGGGCGACTTTGACTAAGTTTGACTGATCACTTGGTTGCAGCTTATTTTCAACTTGGTATTAAGCCTAATTCTAGCCAGCAAAAAATAGAAGTTGAGGAGGACGATACGCTAATTGTGTTTTTGAGATCACCGCCTGTTGAGGGCAAAGCAAACGAAGAACTTATTAAACTTTTAGCGAAAGAATTCGACGTGCCAAACTCTTCTCTAACTATTAAATCGGGCGATCGTCTAAAACAACGTCAGTTCGATGAACGCTTCGCTTCGCTTTTAGATCCAGGAACGCCCCCTA
>NZ_JBJPHU010000140.1:0-15803 GCF_052939515.1 Phormidesmis sp. 146-33 | reverse complement strand
CCGTGCAGCGAAGCTCTCCTTCTCCGACAACGATTGATAGTATCGTTTCATCTGGCAAAATTCAGAAATACGAAATGCCGATCGACAACGGGGCGCGGGCTTATCTACCTGCCGTACCAGAAGAAATCCGGCAGTTAATCAGCCGTCGGTATGAAGTAGACGTACCGAGTTTTGGGTCTTTCTGGGATTGGCTAGAGACCCATCCCGAAATTCCAATGGTGCCTACCGAAGGCGGCAAGAAGGCCCTTGCCCTCCTCAGCCAAGGATTTGTTCCTCTGGCTTTTTATGGCATGAACGGAGGGTATCAAAAGCGACTTGACGACGCTCGACGGCTGATTCCGGATGCAGCAAGATTTGCAACCAGCGGTCGGCAATTTATTCTGGCCTTTGATCAGGATGAAAAGGGCACCACTCAACAGCGCGTGGCGATCGTACTAGGCCGGTTGGGGAAGCTGCTCAATCAAGCCGGATGTCCTGTTAGCGTCGCAATTTGGAAAGCCCAGCAGGGGAAGGGCGTGGACGATTTAATAGTTCAAAGCGGCGTGGCGGCGTGGCAGATCGCTTATGATCAGGCACTCTCACTACAACACTGGATGATCTGGCAGCGTCTGGAAAAGCGGCTGACCTATCCGGCCGCCGTTCAGGTGACGACCGCTGACCTGTCCACATTGGCGATCGCCGACCTATCACGGGGCATTCTAGCGATCGAGAGTGCAAAGGGAACCGGGAAAACCAAGCAAATTCAGGCTCTGGTCAAGGATTCTGAAAAGGCATTAGCGGGAGGGCACCGGATCGCGTTGATGCGAAACCTTTCCGCTCGACTGGGGCTGGACTACAGAGGAGATCTCGATAAAGTCAATGGAGCGTTTATTAATGGGTCGGGATATACCGTTCGCGTTGGGCTATGTGTAGACTCTCTACTCAGTATTGACCCCGGCAAGTTTAGTGGCTGTGACTTGATCCTGGATGAAGTCGTGCAGGTGATTCGACATCTACTAACCAGCCCGACCTGTGCCCGTGACGGTAAGCGTCCGGTGCTGCTATCTCAGTTGCGCGAACTGATTCGGGTTGCCCGGCGCGTGATTGTTGCCGATGCCGATCTGGACAACGCAACTCTGCATTACCTCAAGGAGCTGCGGGGAGACGAAACCCCGATCTTCTTAATCCGAAACGCTTATCAAGCTGCGGGTTACCCAGTAAGGTTCATTCAATCCCCGGATCGCACGATCGTAACTGAAACCCTGCTCACCGAGATTCAAACGCTGGCATCCGGTCAGGTTCTGTTTATTGCCACCGATAGCAAAGAAACAAGTAAGGCGATCGCCCACCTCATTGCTAAAAATGCTCCCGAAAAGCGCGTGCTGTTGATTAATTCTGAAACCAGCGGCGGGGAACGCGAACGAGCGTTTATTCAAGCCCCCGATGAAGTGCTGCAACGAAATGCATACGATCTGATTATCTGTTCTCCCTCGGTTGCCACCGGAGTCAGCCTCGAAACACCCGGAACGATCGCCAAGGTCTACGGCATTTTTACGGGAGCTTCCAGCACTGATGCAGACATGACGCAGGCATTGGGGAGAGTGCGCGAACCCGTCGAACGAGTCGTCTGGTGTGCCAAACGGGGCAGCAACTTCTCGAAGGTCAGTCACTCGACCAATGCTTTGGAATTAAAGGATCATCTCCGACAGCGAACAACCGCCACGATTCAACTAATTCGCTCTAACTTAAAAGAAGAGATTGCCGGAGAAATGAACTACTATGACTGGCAAAGCAATCCGCACCTCGGCTTGTTTTGTCACATTGCCGCCGAGCAAAACTTTGCGATGCATAACCTGCGGGAGGCTCTGCTCGTTCGGCTCATGTTTGAAGGCAACCAGGTCAGGGTTGAAGACCACAAGACCAACCCCACCCTAAAATCATTGCTGACGATCGCTCGTCAGGAACAGCAGGAAATGGATGCAATTGCTCTGGTGAGCGCCCAAGAGTTAACGTTCACAGAACTTCTTGCGCTGGAACAGCAGGAAGGGTTGGGGCGAGAGGCCTCGTTAGCGATCGCCAAGTTTTACTTTAAAGAGTTTTACTGCCTGAACCATCTCACGCTGGAAGATGTGCGATGGGATAACGGAGGGAGACGACGCGGCGAACTGCTCAACCTGGAAGGGCAGCTCTTTCCCAGTGTTGCCCTTGATCGCGCCGCCAGAGCCTTAGAAAAACAAGCTACCTGGAACCAGGGATATTGCCCCTGGGATATCTCCGGTTCAGAGCTGCGCCGCTGGCTCCGCACGCAAATCGGCCTTGATGAACTGATTGCCAAGCTTCGTGCTGGCTGGCACTGGTGCCGATGTGACTTGAAACCCTACGCTGATCGCGCCCGCGAACTCACCCGGCCCATTAAAGTAGCGCTCCACTACACGATTACTCATGACATGAGCGACACCCAGATTATTTACCAGCTTCTATCACAGCTAGGGATCAAACTAATCCTGCAATGGTCGCGATCGCATCCAGGCTATGAAGGGGAGAAGCTCAGGGTTTATTGTTTGGATAGCGTTCACTGGCAACAAGTCTGGGCAATTCTACAGCGGCGACAGATGAAGCGGCAGCAGATTCAACAACACCCCTCAGCAGAAGAGCCGGGAACTGGATCACCTGCCCAATTTGAGAGTGAAGCCGCAACGGGTGATCCAAAAAAAAGTGCCCGCTTCGACAAGTGACCCTGGGCTGACCCAAACGGCTTTGTGCGACATTCAGAACTGGACTGAAGTGGCTGAAGAAAACCCTGAAATGCTTGCCGAAATTCATCGGGTCGTTCTCATTCACGTTCTCCAGAATTCGCAGATTGTGAGGCATTCATCCGGTTGAGAATTGGGACAGGCAAAACACAACGCGGGACTGAACGGTGTCCGAAGTCCTGCAACCCCCGCTCTGTCTTGTAGAAGTGCCAAAGGTGCTTTAGATTTGCTTGCAAAGGAGCGCTTTCAACCGATCGAGTCGTGCGATCGTTCAAAAGTATCGCAGCCTGAAATTTCGCCGAAGCAGATTTGGTCAAGGGGAAATTTTAGAAGTTTCAAAAAAAGAGTCACCGTTTGAAAATTCTTCTTCCACAAAGTTTGAATGATCGAGTAGACTCCTAAGAAGCCCAAAGCCTTGTCAGGATTGAAGTCATGAGCCTTTATCAGAAACACTTTTCTGTGTGCCAATCACCTTTAGATTCGCTAAACCATCTGCAAACAGTGATTTCTATCTCTTCCGCCTCATGATCCACGTCCTGACCCAAATCGGAAAAATCCTTTTATATGTTTACTTCTAGGGGTTGATCATTGTCTTATGGCAAAGCCAAAGCTAAAAACCGTCAAGATTGAAGTCCCGATCGAGGTTGGGGACAAAGAGGCTTTTGAGGCATGGTGTACGAAAAATCAAACCGCCATGAGTGAGGAAGTTCGCAGAAGGATTTCTCGCTGCATTCGAGAAGGAAAAAAGATTCTGGCGGAGCAGCAGCGCAGAAGCTTAAAATTTCGCCCAAGCGCTAACGACAACTTCCGTGAGAACAGCGGTTCACGCTAGATTTGATCGGCATTGAATAATCTGCTCAGTCGTCAGTTTCAAATTGGAGAAAGTTTTGCAGGGAATCATCTCATCGCTCAAATACTCCTGACGATCGTATCGCTGCCCATTCAGGACAAATACGATCATCTTGATGGCCCGTCTGCGCACACAGTCTTTTGCGGGAACCTGCCCTCGATAAATCCAGGAAAATAGCAAGTCATTGAGAATCCAAGTTTTTTCTTTAATCGCTTGAAATTGTTAATTGCTACAGGTATCGCTATGAGAAACTAATTGTAGAGTCTGAGTAGTTACCCTAAAAGTCTAATTTTCATTCCTTAGCGGTTGGGAATAAGGGCGAAGAAACTCTGAGGCATAATTGGGATGCTCCCTAAACGATCGCATTCCCGTTGTGGGTGGAGTGGTATTTTGCGGATGTAGCGATTTGCTAAAGCTGAAAACAATGTCAAGCCTTGTGAGGTACAATCGATCGCGAAATCAGGTTGTGAGCCTGTTGCTTAAATTAGGAGCAAACGTTCCAATCCCTGTTGTCTCTAAACGATCGTGCGATCAGTTGAGGTGCAAGCCGCAATTCATCGAATGAAGGCTACCCAAACACTATGCATCCTCGTCAGGAAATTACAGAATTGTTTTCGACGTTCATTCAATTTGAGGCAGATCGCTTCAGTAGATGGCTTGTGGATGCTAGATTGCGCCGAGACTGTCAACAGTGCCTGGAACAAGTATCTTCAAGCAACTCTACATCAAAAGCTGGGACAGCTTTATCAGAGCAGTTTTGGGCGCTCTATTGGTATCGGCTTTGGCAAACCAGAAATCAGAAGCCAGGGGTTAGAAGCCAGGAGTTAAGCCATCTGTCTGCCTACTTGCAAGAACCTTGTTATTGGGCAGCACAGCGAATGGTTCGCAAAGTTGCAACGGCGCAGTCTAGTCTGGCAGATTATTTTCAGATTGCGATCGCTCAGGTCGAGAGTGTTCTCAACACCTATCAGCCCGATCGAGGAGCGACTTTACGCACGTTTGCAAATCTGGTCTTTTCAACGCTGTTAAAAGATAGTTTGCGGCAACATCGGGAAGTTGATCTTTGCACAAACTGGGGGCTGCTTCGCAAGGTTAGTAAACGCCGCTTGATTGAAGCATTAACTCAAACCGGACTCACTTCAGACGCGATCGCTCAATATCGACTTGCGTGGCACTGTTTTAATGTGCGATATGTTCAGTCTCAGTCAGGAAACAAGGCGCTTCCTGCGGTGGATGATGTACTCTGGGCTGCGATCGCAACGCTTTACAACGCAGAGCGCTATGCACAACTAGCGACACCCGGAGCCTCGATTTCTCCAGCCAAGATCGAGCAATGGCTCAACCACTGTGCAGTCTCGGTTCGGAAGTATCTTTATCCTGCAATCTCATCGCTGAATGTTCCTCCCGCTGGGGCAGAAATGGGGGAAATGCAAGACGAGATTCGAGCCTCTCAGCATGAGTCGCTACTCGTTGAGATCATTGACCAGGAAGAGCAACAGGAACGGCAAGCTCAGCGATCGCAGCTTCATACAGCAATGGTAGGGGCAATTACTCAACTCGATTCCCAATCTCAACAGCTACTAGAGATGTACTACAGACAGCAACTCTCTCAACCTCAGATGGCGCAACAGGGATTGACGAGTCAGGCGACAGTTTCTCGACGATTGACCAAAGCCAGAGAGTCCCTTCTAGTGTCACTGGTACAGTGGAGCCAGCAGACGCTGAATAAACCTCCAACTGCCAACCTAATCAAGGAGATGAGTGCTGCTTTGGAAGAATGGCTCACAGTGTACTATGGCGAGTTATCTTCTTCTGTGGGCACAGAAACAGCAGGTCAGGAGTGCGTATGACATTCACATTTGCAGATCCCAGAGAATGGTGGCTTGAGATCACCCCGTCGATTGAAGCAGAGGCCACTCGGCAAAGTCAGCATTGTACTACACCCGATCGTCAACACACCGCTTATCTCAATGCACTGTGTCTCCAGGCTATTCTCACCCGTGTTCAAGAGACTGTCCCAAAAGCTCAGGTCTGGACGAATGTAGAACAGTTGCCAACCTTCTGGGAATTTGCAACAGGAGCCGCAGTGTTAATTGGCTCGACTCGACTGATCTTGATGCCGAGTGAAGCAGTAGACGATGGCGAGTTAGAGGTGCCTCAAGAGTGGGTAGACCTTCCTAGTTGGGCGGGTGACTACTACCTTGCCGTGCAAGTTCAGTTAGAAAGCCGTTGGATTAGAGTCTGGAGCTACACGACACATCAAGCCTTGAAGTCGATCGGAACTTATGACCCAATCGATCGAACTTACTGTCTGAAAGCAGAGCAGTTGACCCAGGATCTGAATACCTTTTGGGTGACAGTGCAGTTTTGTCTAACAGAGCAAACTCGTGCGGCGATTGTTCCGCTGCCAGCGCTTCCGACCACTGAGGCGCAAAACTTACTTGAGCGATTGGGCGATCGTTCTATTATATTTCCGCGATTGGCTATTCCTTTTAGCTTGTGGGGTGCAGTGATGGAGCAGGGATGGCGACAAACACTTTATCAGCAGCGTCGAGGAGAGCAGTCAGGAGTACGGTTGAGCGACTGGTTACGAGGGCAGTGGAATCAAGTGTGGCGATCGATGGATGAAATTTTTCCTCCTCAGCCACTAGCCGCCACTTGGAGAAGTAGCTCTGCATCTGATCAACTGTATGAAATCAATCGAGTCAAGGTATTAGAATTTAGTTCTCAAGCTGGAGGCGAGCAGATCGCGCTGTTAGTTGGGCTAACCGCCGTGAGTGATACTGAAATTAACATCGGAATTCAGCTCTGTCCAATGCGAGAAAACACCTTTCTCAACAAGATTCTGGTCAGACTGTTAGATGGTCAGGAAACTGAGATTGGACAAGCAAGTGCTGCAATCACTGAAACCATTCAACTGCAATTTAGCGGTCAGTTGAGAGAGCGGTTTAGCATCGAGATCACGTCAGGAAGTAGACGCATTGTTGAAGCGTTTGAGATCTAATTTCGGCTGGCAATGACTCAGGATAGTAAGATGGGTAAACGAGTTGTACTTCGATTAGAGGGGGACTTGGAACAAGGATTTCAGGTCACGTTGGAGATTGGAGAAGAGGGAAGCCTTTCTTTTACGGAAGCGATCGCCGCACTGCCAGCCATCCCAGAACTCGCAACTTGCTTAAGTACCTGGCAACACCACTATCATCAGAGCGCCAAAACAACTCGCATTAGTCTACAGCGCATTACCGTTCAAGCCGGGGCACTGAGCCAAAAAGAGGCTTGTCGTCAGGCAGCCAGAGAGCTTCAAACTGTTTTCAAAGCGTGGTTAGACTCGCCATTGTTCCATGAGGTTGAGTGTCGTCTGAGAGAAGCTATTCACCTAAACGAAACGGTGCGCGTGCTGTTGCGAACCAACGATCGTCGGCTCCATCATCTTCCCTGGCAGTGTTGGGACTTTATTGAGCGATACACTCAAGCAGAACTCGCGTTTAGTAGTCCACCGCTCATTACAGCTAGAAAAAATGCGACGGGTGCAGTGAAAGTGTTGGCAATTTTGGGCGATCGTCGAGGCATTGATACGGAAAGCGATCGCCAGCAACTAGAAACCTTACTGGATGACGAAGTGTTGTTTCTAGTAGAACCTTCTCGCCGACAAATCAACAATCATCTGTGGGATCAGGCATGGGATATTCTCTTTTTCGCCGGACATAGCCAAACAGAAGACCATCAAGGACGCATTCATATCAATCCCACTGACAGCCTGACGATTGCAGAATTGAAGTACGGATTGAAACGAGCGATCGCGCAGGGCTTACAGCTTGCGATCTTTAATTCCTGTGATGGGTTGGGTCTGGCATATGAGCTAGAACAACTGCAACTACCGCAACTGATTGTCATGCGGGAACCTGTTCCCGATCAAGTTGCCCAGGCGTTTTTGACACAGTTTTTGAGCGCGTTTGCAGGGGGGGAACCTCTCTACTTGGCAACCCGGCAGGCACGAGAACGACTACAAGGACTAGAAGACGAGTTTCCCTGTGCTAGTTGGCTTCCTGCAATCTATCAAAATCCTACTGAGATCCCTTTGACGTGGCGAGAATTAAAAGAAGCGCAACGGGCACAGCCATCTTTACTCCCACCTGCACAACGCATCAGCAACCGATGGTTAGCCTTGATTCCTTTGCTCACAAGTTTGGTAGTGACTGGGTTGGTAATCGGGGCACGATCGCTCGGTTGGCTACAAGTTTCAGAACTGTGGGCTTACGATCGACTCATGCAGCAACAGCCCAAAGCAGAGCTAGATCGAAGAATTCTACTGGTTACAGTGACAGATCAGGACATTCAGCGCTTTGGTAAACCGTTGACGGATCAAACCATTCAGCGCTTATTAACTACGCTAAAGCAGTATCAACCTCGTGTGATTGGTCTAGATATTTATCGAGATATTTCAGTAGAGCCAGGGCATGAAAATCTGCTCAAACTTCTGCGGCAGAGCGATCGTATCGTGACCATTTGTGACGTGGGAGAACCTGGCAGCTATCCGGCGATTCCTCAAGCGTCTGGAGTTCCATCAGTCTACTTAGGCTTTTCTGATACGCTGCTAGTCGATATTGACGGAGTTGTGCGACGGTACACGTTAGCAACTGAAACAAAAGCAGTAGACTGTCCAACAAACAAGGCATTTGGATGGCAAGTTGCTCGTCATTACCTGTCTGCTGAAGCGAAACCAGTGATGCAAACGCCACAACTTAGTTCTACCACTGTTCCATCCATGAAGCAGCCCTTTGGGGGATATCAACAATCAGATGAAATTGATCCGAGTAGTCAACAAGTGTTGATTCATTATCGACCTTCTCATCAAGTTGCAGAGGAGGTTTCCTTGAGTAAAGTACTAGATCAACCTCAGTCTCAATTCTTGCGCGATCGCATTGTGCTAATCGGCTATGTTGGTCAGACCAAGGATCATCACCCGACGGCTGTGGGAGAGATGTTTGGCATTCAGATTCATGCTCACATTATCAGTCAATTGTTGAATGCAGCAAGTGGCGATCGCGCTTTTATGTCCGTTTGGTCAAATCAGAAAGAGATAGGATGGATTGTAGGATGGGCAATGTTAGGCGGGAGTCTTGCCTGGATACGATCACGTCGTAGAGTCATTTTGGCGCAGATTGGCGCACTGTCTATCCTGCTATTAAGTTGTTTCTATGGATTTACTCAACTGATTTGGATTCCTTTTATTCCAACGGCGATCGCGCTCCTCACAACACTGTTAATTACCCGCTACTTTACCAAAATTGTGCGAAAACTCCATCGTTCCGATTGAAGTTCATTGTTTACGTAACCCCTAAACCTTATGCGAATTCCTCAGTTTAGAATACTTGTCATTGCTGCAATTTTAATTAGCTTCTTTGCAAATGGTGCGGTTGCAAAATCGAGAAGGCCCAGGCGATCGGCGGGCGATCGGGGAATTTGCACAACTATCACACAGACTAATACACAGACAACTCAAGCATTCAACAAAGAAGCGCTGGTTGCATTAGTGACAGCTAAGGGTGAAATGTCTACCGCCGCTTCTCAGCCTACCTTCTGGTTTTATGTGCCCTTTCAAGACCCTTCGCTCCTCACCGCAGAATTTATCTTACGAGATGATCAAGAACAACGATCGATCGAGCCACTTCGCCTTCAATTGCCCAATCAGCCTGGAATTGTGAGTGTGCGATCGCCCCAACCTCTCAAGGTTAATCAGTCCTATCATTGGTACTTTTCAGTGATTTGTGATGTTTCTGGAGAGCAAAAGAAACTCACAGTTGACGGTTGGGTGCGGTATGTTGAGCCTTCTACAACGGTGATTACGCAGCTCAAACAAGCCACAACGATCGAGCAAGCTGCCGCCCTTTATGTAAAATCAGGATTCTGGTCAGATGCCCTAACGCTACTAGCTTCTCATCGAAAGCAGAATGAGCGATCGGCGATCGTTTGGGCTGACTTACTGCAATCTGAACAATTGGAGGCAGTTACTTCTAAACCCGTTCTTCCATGCTGTACGGACAGGTAGCATTCTCCCTCAAAAGACAGTAGCTTGGATATAGTTTGTTAATACTTTGATGGCTCACTGACCAACTTTCTATTAGAATAGAATCACCCAGAAAAGAGGTCGTTAAAATGGATGTATCACTCACTCCAGAGATTGAACGGTTCATTCACAGCCAGGTGGAGAGTGGGAAATATGGGTCTGCTGCTGATGTGATTCAGGCAGGAATTTGGCTGCTGGAGGAACGTGATCGTATCTATAAAGGGCGGTTTGAGGAACTGTGCCGAGAAGTTTCGATAGGGGTCGAGCAACTCGATCAGGGAGAGCGGTTAGATGGAAGGGCAGTGATTGAGCAACTGCGGCAGAAGAATCAGGTATGCAAGCAAGTTCAAGCGTAGATGAGTGACTACTTCCTCTCATCCCAAGCTGTCGTTGACCTAACAGAGATTAATGATTATTTGTTTGCAGACAACCCGGCATCAGCAGATACGCCTTTGAAGATTCTTACAACTGATTTAGGACTGCTATAGTGAATCGAAAACAATCGTCTATAACCAGTCGCCAACCAGGACAAAGGGTGTCCAAAAGTAGGGGTGAGAAAAGTCTGCATCGGTTTCAGCATTGTCTTCTGTAATGCTTTTTGGTAAATCAGCAGTTGGAGCAATTTCTTTGCCATACAGTAAGCTTAACTGCGCCCGTCTCAGAGCGTCAGCCTTACTGATCTGATTGCCCTGACTGAATGCTCGATAAAACTGGTTCATCAGCGACGAAGTAGACGCATCATCCACCGCCCAGAGAGAGGCTAACGTGCTGAATGCTCCCGCTCTGATTGCAACTCCGGCAAGTCCTAATGCGGCTCGTTTGTCACCGACTGCTGTTTCACAAGCGCTGAAGACAAGTAGCTCTACTGGGGCAGATTGAGCTTGACTGCGATTTTGGAGAATTGTCTGCAACTCATTCACATCGACAGGCTGCGCGGAGGCAGTGAGAATAAAGGTTTCATCTGGGTTAGAACTAAATCGGCCATGAGTCGCCACATGCACGATCGCATAAGAGGACGAACTCACCTGATTGCGAAATTTCTCTGTTGTAAACTGACTATCTAGCAAGACTTGGGACTGAGGTAAAAGCGCTCTGATCTGCTGCACTTCCCTTAACACATTTGCGAGTGGAGAAAAGCGAATGGAGCGATCGCCCACTGTAATGGTACTTCCGGTCGTCAACCCAGCAATCAAAACGCTTCTAGTCGATTGAGCGTGACTACGTTTTGCACCGAGTAGCTGTAACCCTGGGGTAATAGCGACAGCGTACTTCTCAATCAGGTAGCGTTGACCATCATAGAGAGCCGCCATTGGAATGCCTCGTAGACTCCCATCTAACACAAACACCAGAGTTTTAATCTTGCTTGCTTCTAAGGAGGGTTCTAGCGATCGCAGCAGCCACCCGTAAACTAGTTGAGCCGTTTTTTGAACATCTGCGCCGGATGAGCGATCTTTCAACTGTTCTCGAAACCAGGCAAGCTGTTGCTCTAGTTCACTGCGCTTGACTAATGATGTTTGACGAGTTAACTTAGTTTGCTGGGGTAGCTTGAGAATGATCTCAATGCGATCGTCCAAAATAATGGTGTGAATCACCGCCGCAGTCGGATCTTCTGCCTGATCAACCCGAACTTGTCTGGCTTGTAGTAAGTTGCAGCGAAAGAAGTTTTCTAGTTCTGTTAGTTGCAGGGAATCAATTAACCGCAGAGATTTTTCAAGGTTTTCTTGAACCGGATTTTTGCCAACAGGTAACAGTAAACTAATATATTCTCGATAGATTGGCTCAACAGTATCCCGCAAAGAGAACTGGGCATCCGGATTGACTGCAATCAAATCCCCACGAGTTAGTTGAAGGGCTTGAACTGCGGACTCATAGGCTTGAATCGCCCGATCGCTGTTCTGTCTAGCTAAGATCCGTCCCCGTTGCCACTCCCATTGATAGTTAATGTCAGGTGCTTGCAGGCTCTGTACTAATTTCAGTGCCTGTTCAGTTTGTGCGAGTGCGGCTGGCAACTGTCCAATTTGTTCATAAAACCAGCCTAGATTTGCGATCGCATACCCCTCAGCCCGCTGATTTCCCATTGCTCTGGCTTGCATGGCGACCTCTTGCAATCGTTGTTGAATCTGTTGCCATTTGGGATGAGTGGATTCCAGATTTTGCAGTCGATAGAACTGGGTCAGGCTCCGAGCAAAGTTGATTTGAGCAAAAAAAGTTTCATGAGTATTGGGCAAGCGATCGATCTGAGCAGGGAGTTTCTCAATCAATTCAACGATCTGTGGTTGCACTTGCGTGAGCCAGGAATCTGCGTCAGTTCGATCGTTGCGTCGCAGCCATTGTTCAATCTCCAGTAATAAACTCAAATGATTCAACGGTGCTTGAACAGAAGTAATCGATTGCTGGGCAGAGTCAGCCGCTTGATAACAGTCCAGTGCTTGCTTGTAGTAAGACATGGCATCAGATGCCGAATTTGACATCAGACAAGCTGTTCCAGAAGTGGCAGTCAGAATAATGTTGTCTCTGCGATCGCGATCCCGGCTGCCTAGATCCTGAGCCGTATTGCCCAATCGTAGTAAAACAGTCCCTCGATCTTTTGGAGAAGACAGTTCTAGACTTTGTAATAGCACCTGTTGGGAAGCTTCTAAATTACCAATCAGACGTAAGACTTTGCCCAAATTTCGCAGCCCGATCGCTCTCAACTCCACTGGCATCACAGTAGACTGAATCGTTGAGGCTCCAGTCCGAACAGCATCACAGAGTGTAGTAGCGCTACTTCCTGGCTGTAATGCCTGTACCAATGTTTTGCAGGCTTGTCGTTGGTGTCCCATTGCTTCCCACGCTTGCGCCTGGTCGATTAAACTACCCGTAACTCCGATCGTGTCTTTACCATAAGCTTCGGTGGCTCGCTGCCAGCTTTTCAGCGCTTGTTCAAACTGTCCCTTTTCATACAACTGTCTGCCCTGTTGCACGAGTTGGGGGGCTGTTACAGGTTGTGCTATCAGTTGAGGGGTGATCACTAGACAAAGCAACACAGTAATCATCAAAGCGAAGTACTGCGCCATTCTACTAAAGCGATCTGTTTTTTTCTGGTGCGAATGTCTAGGGAACATAGCAATGAGTGGGTGCAGGTTGAGAGGCTAAATAACCAGGGCTATCAGGCTGTTGGGTGACTAGAACGATCGCACCCGTTGCATCTTTTACCCAACTTGTAGCCTCCACAATTTTTGCTGAAGACAAGTTGGCAACTGTTTCTGTAGTCTGAGCCGTCACTCGCGCGTCTTCCCAGAGGTCACTTCTATCTAGCGCATCGTTGGGAGTCGAGGGCAATCCGCCACGTCCGCTGACAACAAATCTTCCAGTTGCTCCGCTACTACGACAGCCTTGAGCAATTTGATTAGCGGGGTCAACTAAGTTAATTGGGAGGGCAACTAATCCTCGGCTAGGGTCTGTGTTGAGCGTCGCGATCGTCACCACGCCACTAATCCCAAACTGGGAACTGGCAGTAATGTCGCTCAGGGGGGTTAGGAACGATCGAGGTTGAATACCAAAAATGCTTTGGGCTGTGATGTCAACTCGACCCCCCTTTCCAGTAAAAGCATTGGCTGTAATGTCGCTATTCTCAGAAAGCACTGACACAATGAATTTAGAATTAATGTTGATGTTGCCGCCATCTCCGCTAGATTGGGCAGTTCCAGCAGTGGTTGAGATCTGACTACCTCGACGGAATAACAGTAAGTCTTGCGCGTTCAAAGCGATATTTCCACCCTGGTTACTAGCGGTCTGGGCTGAAATGATTCCTTGATTGTCCAGTGTTAATGTTCCTGCCTGGATTTGAATGTTGCCGCCTGTTCCACTACCCTGGCTATCGACTGAGATTCTGGCTCCGTCTCGAATCGCTAGGGTTCTCGGATCGATGAAGATACTACCACCGTTTCCTGAAGAGCCTGAAGCTGTATTAGCAAAGAGTCCACTTGCTGATCCTTCGGTATCAATCACATCTCTGCCAAATTGAGTCAGGCGATCGCCATAAGTAGAGTCACGACCCGCTAAAACAATCTGGTTTACAATGTATAGATTAATATCACCTGCCCGTCCATT
Source organism: Phormidesmis sp. 146-33 (assembly GCF_052939515.1). Classification (NCBI taxonomy): domain Bacteria; kingdom Bacillati; phylum Cyanobacteriota; class Cyanophyceae; order Leptolyngbyales; family Leptolyngbyaceae; genus Phormidesmis; species Phormidesmis sp. 146-33. The sequence goes on along the minus strand of NZ_JBJPHU010000140.1, from coordinate 2,062 downwards.
ACTTCGGGTTGTTGTAATCACTTGTCCACCCTTCAAGGCTTCAAACCTGTCAGCCTTAATCGTGATGCTTCCTCCATCACTGGCGCTATTAGTTCTAGCATTGACTGTTGCTCCATTTTTAACCTGGAATCCTGTAGAGTTGGTCGTAATATTGCCTGCCGAACCTGTGGCTCCTCGTTCTGTAATCGTGAACAATCCGCTTGAAAATCCATCGTCTCCAACACCGTCCAATCCAATTCCGTCACGGGCATGAATGGAGATATTGCCTGCTTTCCCTTGTCCAAACGTACTAGCAGAAAGCTCACCGCCGCTTGTTAATGAGAGCGCTCTTGCAGTAACTTGAATATCACCGCTCTTTCCCCTGGCTGTTTCCTTCACCGTGCTAAAGGCACCACTGCTATTGTCAAAGGAAACTAAATCACGAGCATCAATTATAATGTTTCCAGCATTCCCCTGTCCTTCGGTTCCAGCGTTTAATTCAGCGCGATTGGTTGCCAGGAGTGACCCCGTGGTGATCCGAATATTGCCACCCTGTCCTCTCGCTGCCCGATCGACACCACTAGAGATATTTACATTAGAAAAGCTTCCTCCAGCAAGACTCACTTGATTGAGTGCATTGATCGTGATATCACCTGCATCACCGTCTCCAAAAGTACTGCTACTCAAGGCTCCATTGTTTGCCAGTCGCAGCGAACCTGTATTAATCACAATTCCTCCACTTCGGACTTCCCCAGATGTATCCACTACTTTTCCGGGTCTATCAATCAGCGTGAAGATACCGCTTCTAGTTGCAACAAGATTCTGGTTGAACCTGTAAAGACCAAACCCATCGATAGAAATCTCATTCGGAGCATTGACCGTGATGTTTCCGGGTTTCCCTTCTCCCCCCAGACTGGCAGAAATCGCGCCCCCGTTTGTGATGGACAATGAATCAGTAGAGACTGTAATATTGCCGCTTTTTCCCGCTGCTCCGGGCGCTACACTACTCAACAAACCGCTAACAAATCCGGCTTGATCAATTCCATCGATCGAGACGGCTTGGCTATCAACTGTGATATTGCCGCCGTTTCCCTTCCCAAAGGAAGTAGAAGAAATCTCAGACCCACTGAATAGAGAAAGTGAATTTGATGTAAGTGTAATGTTACCGCCATTCCCGATCGCATCTTGAGACGAACCGCCGTTGGCTAGTCCCTCAGTTCCACTCAAGATACTGCTGCTATTTGCTAGAGTGATACTTCCCTTTGACTTTAGGGTGATATTTCCACTATCTCCGATGCCAAATGTGTTGTTATTAACAAAGGCACCTGTGGTTAAAGAGACAGATCCAGCGTCAATCGTGATATCGCCGCCTCGACCGATCGCGTTAAAGTTCAAGTTACTAGAAATAAAACTTTGATCCAGTAAGACTGCATCTCTTGTCTGAATCACCAGGCTACCAGCATTTCCAGTTCCAGAAGAAGCGGCCGTGACGAAAGCTTGACTGCCACCAGGATTAGTAAAGGACTTCATAAAGAATGACCCAGCTTGAATGCGAATATCGCCGCCAAAGCCAGTTCGCCCAAATTCCAACTCGCTGAAAATTCGACTATCTAGAATCGAGACATTCCCCTCAACTTGAAAAATGATATTGCCAGATCGCCCCTGTCCAGAGGGAGTTGTCCGCAACACAGAATCGTTTTCAAGTCGTAATGCGTTCGCCTGAATGTTGATGTTGCTAACATTTCCGGTTGTCTGGATTTCGGTGTTGTTTAACGAGACACTGTTACCGATCAGAGTTATGTTCTCAAAAGAATCAGTTACTTCTGCTAAGAGACGAGACCCTTGTAGCTGAATAGAACCTTGTGGAGTGCCAAACTGTAGACCGATCGGCGTATTGATAGTTAATAAGGGCGTTGGACTGGTCGTATTGAACTCTGTCCTATCCTGAAACTGCATTCGGTTAGCAGTAGTTGCCAGAAAAGAGCCGCCGATGTTTAGTTGGGCACCTGAACCAAAGAGAATGCCATTGGGATTGAGTAAGAAGAAATTTGCTGGGTTGCTGGTGGCGATCGTGCCATTGATA
>NZ_JBJPHU010000139.1:0-15811 GCF_052939515.1 Phormidesmis sp. 146-33 | reverse complement strand
GACCGGGGGTTTCTGGCCAAGGCCGACGCCCGGCGGGGTGCCGGTGGAGATGACGTCGCCCGGTTCCAGCGACATGAACTGCGACAGGTAGGAAACCAGATGCGGCACACCGAAGATCATCGTTGACGTCGACCCGTTCTGGTAGCGGTGGCCGTCGACGTCGAGCCACATCTTCAGGTTGCCGACATCGCCCGCCTCGTCCTTCGTCACCAGCCAGGGGCCGGTGGGGCCGAAGGTGTCGCAGCCCTTGCCCTTGTCCCAGGTGCCGCCGCGTTCGGTCTGGTATTCGCGTTCGGAAACATCGTTCACGACACAATAGCCCGCGACATGCTCAAGGGCTTGATCTTCCGGGATATACTTTCCGCCCGTGCCGATGACGACACCCAACTCCACTTCCCAGTCGGTCTTGACCGAGCCGCGGGGGATCTCGACGTCATCGTCGGGGCCGCACATGGCGGTGATCCACTTGTTGAAGATGATCGGTTCCTTGGGGATCGCGGCGCCGGTCTCGGCGGCGTGGTCGGCGTAGTTGAGGCCGATGCAGATGAACTTGCGGGTTCCGCCGACGCATGCGCCGAGGCGGAGGTCCTTCTGCGGCGCGCCGGGGACGAGAGGAAGCTTGGCGGGGTCCAGCGCGGCGAGGCGGGTCAGGCTGGCGGGCGACAGGGCTTCGCCACCGATGTCGGTCACATGGCCGGAGAGGTCGCGGACCTGGCCGTCTGCGTCGAGGAGACCGGGTTTCTCGGCCCCTTTCGGGCCGTAGCGGAGGAGTTTCATGCGCTGTCCTTCTAGATGGTCACGCCGCCGTCGACCAGGCAGGTCTGCCCGGTCACGAAGCGGCTTTCGTCGGAGAGGAGGAAGACGACCATCGGGGTGATGTCGTCGGTGGTGGCAAGGCGGCCCATCGGCTGACGGGCGATGAAGTCTTTCTCGGCCTGGACTGGGTCGGCGGCGCTGGCGATGCGGCCGCGCAAGGACGGCGTGTCCACCGTGCCGGGGCACAGCGCGTTGCAGCGGAGGCCGGTCTTGACGAAATCGGCCGCGATGGCCTTGGTCAGGCCGATCACGGCGGCCTTGGTCGCGCCATAGGCGGTGCGGTTCGGGAAGCCTTTGATCGAGGAGGCCATCGAGGCCATGTTGAGGACCGAGGCGGTGCCCGTCCGTTTCGCGCGGTCGAGCATCCCCGGGATGAAGGCGCGACAGGTGTGGAACATCGACGTGACGTTCAGCTCGAAGGAAAAGTCCCAGTCGCGGCCGGTCACGTCGAGGATGGTTCCGTTCGCCACGTAGCCCGCGCAGTTGAACAGACCGTCAAGCGGGGGGAGGCTGTCGCGCAGCGCGGTGATGGCAGCGGGGTCGGTGACGTCAAGCGGGCGGGTCTGCATGTCAAGGCCCGCAAGAAGTGCCGCGTCGCGGTCGGTGGCGATCACGGTGGCGCCTTCGCGGGCGCAGGCGATGGCGCTGGCGCGGCCAATGCCCTGACCGGCGGCGGTGATCAGGATGGTCTTGCCCTGCAGTCGCATGGTTGTCCCCTCTGCCTCCGGGCGACACTAGTCGGGCAGGATCGGGCAGGGCAAGCGGTTCTCGGCAGGATCACGCCGGATGCTGCGGACAAGAGGGTTGGCGCAGGGGCGATTCGGGCGCAAGCTGGGGGCCCACTTTTGCCTGGGAGGAGAGCCATGAGCAGACATCTTGCAGATCATCGCGTCGCGACCACCGGGGGGCGGGTGAAACACTTCCTGCGGCTGGCCCGCACGCCGCGGGAAACCTGGCAGCGGCCAAGGGGGACCTGTGGGGCTGGGCGGCTGATCCAGTTCCTGCGGATCGAGCGGGGGCGGACGGCCTGACTGACCACGCGTGGGCAGGTTTTGCGGCCAAGGGAAATCAATGACTTGGCCGCGGGCGTTCAGGTTCGGTTAACCCTTGGCGGGCTTCAGCTTGTCGCGCAGGGCGGCAAGGATATCGCGCAGGTCCGCAAGTTCTGACGCCTGAAAGCCGGTCTTTGCCGCAAAGGCGCGCGGGACATCGGCTGCGCGCGCGGCAAGGGCCCGGCCTTCTGCCGTGAGCGACAGCCGCACCTGACGTTCGTCCTGTGCATCCCGCGTGCGCCGCAGCCAACCCGCACTCTCCATGCGCTTGAGCAAAGGCGTGAGCGTATTGGAATCCAGCCGCAGCTCGGCCCCCAGCTGCCCCACGGTCTGCCCGTCCCGTGCGTTCAGCGACGACAGCGCGAGATATTGCGGATAGGTCAGGCCAAGCGGCTGCAAAAGGGGGGCATAGGCCGCATGCACCGCATGGGCCGTCGAATGCAGCGCAAAACAAAGCATGTCGGGCGGTGCCAGTGTCATATGCAAATGTTAGATCGCGTGCGATGAAAAGGCAAGGGTTGACAGATGACCCGATTCTGCACGAGCTTGATCGTGCACGATTTAATCGTATTGGAGATAAAGATGACTGTCGAAGTGAAGTACTGGACGGAAGCGAAAGCCACGGGTGGCGGCCGCAACGGCGTGGCCGGACTGGTGAACGGCCAGCTGACCGTCACGATGACCAGCCCGAAGGAACTGGGCGGCTCTGGTCTGGGACACAACCCGGAAGAGCTGTTCGCCGTGGGCTATGCCGCCTGCTACCTGGGCGCGATGCGCTTTGCCGCCACCAGCGAGAAGCTGGGCACCGTGCCGGACAACGCGACGGTGAATGCCCATGTCGGGATCGGCGGCCGGTCCGACGGCGGCTTCGGGTTGAAGGTCAAGCTGGTGGTGACCATGCCGGGCGTGGATCGTGCGGTGGCGGAAAAGATCGCCGAGCGCGGCCATTTCATCTGCCCGTATTCCAACGCGACCAAGGGGAATATCGAGGTCGTCACGGAAGTCGTCTGAGCCGACGCCGAAACGGGAAAGGCCGGGCGATCGCGCCCGGCCTTGCTGATCTTGCGACGCGCGTTACGACCGGACGAGCTTTTCGTATTCGGTTGCAACGCGGCGGGTCAGGTCGCCTACCTCGAACATGTAGTCGCCGATCTGGCCGACCGGAGTGACCTCGGCCGCGGTGCCGGTCAGCCAGCACTGTTCGAACGTCGCCAGTTCCTCGGGCATGATGTAGCGTTCGTGGACCTTGATCTGCATGTCCTTGAGCATCCCGATCACGGTCTGCCGGGTGATGCCGTTCAGGATGCAGTCCGGGTTGGGCGTATGCACTTCGCCGTCGCGCACAAAGAAGATGTTGGCCCCCGTCGCCTCGGCCACGTAGCCGCGGAAGTCGTAGAAGAGGGCGTCGGAGCAGCCCTTGGCCATCGCGGCGTGCTTGGACATGGTGCAGATCATGTAGAGACCGGCGGCCTTGGCGGCGGTGGGGATGGTTTCGGGCGAGGGACGCTTCCACTTGGCGATGTCGAGCTTGGCACCCTTCATCTTGGCGTCGCCGTAATAGGCGCCCCAGGACCAGCAGGCGATGGCCAGGCGGACGGGGTTGCCAAGCGAGGCGACGCCCATCTCATCCCCCGCGCCGCGGAAGGCGACGGCGCGGACATAGGCATCGGTCAGACCGTTGGCCTTCAGGACCTCTTCCTTGGCCGCGTCGATCTGTTCGGCGGTATAGGGGATCGGCATGTCGAGGAGGCGGCCGGATTCCAGCAGGCGCAACGAATGTTCGTGACCCTTGAAGATCTTGCCGTTGTAGCAGCGTTCGCCTTCGAACACCGAGGAGGCATAGTGGAGCGCGTGGGTCAGGATGTGGACGTTCGCGGAGCGCCATTCCACCAGCTTGCCATCCATCCAGATGAACCCGTCGCGATCGTCGTAAGCAGCCATCTTGCCCTCCAGCTTTGCGAAAGTTGCGCCCGAAAGGTCCGCTTCGGACAGATTCTTGCGCGAAATCGGGGCAGGGTTACGGGTTCGTGCTTGGAAAGTCAACAAGGCTGACGTAAATTCGGCGCGAAAGGGAGTGACCGGATGGCCGAACACCCAAGCGGGGAGAACCTGCTTTTCCTGACGGACGAGCAGCTGAGGAAGGGCATCGAGGCGATGTTCTTTGCCTATCGCGGCTTTACCGCCGACCCGGACCGGATTCTGGAGGGGATGGACTATGGCCGGGCGCATCACCGGGCGATCCATTTCATCCACCGCTCGCCGGGGACGACGGTCAGCAACCTTCTGTCGATCCTGGGCGTCACAAAACAGTCGTTGAATCGTGTCTTGCGCACCTTGATCGAGGATGGCCTTGTTCGCAGCGAAAAGGGCAAAGTGGATGCGCGGGAACGCCACCTGCATTTGACGGACAAGGGACAGATGCTGGAACGGGAACTGTCGGACGCGCAGCGGGCGCGGATGCGGGCGGCCTATCGCGCGGCGGGGCCGCAGGCGGTGGCGGGCTTCCGGCAGGTGCTGGAGGCGATGATGGACCCGGAGATGCGGCGCCAGTACAACCGCCTGAAAGAGGGTGGCTGATGATTCCGGACGCGCATCTGCTGATTGTCGATGATGACGAGCGTATCCGTGGCTTGTTGCAGAAGTTCCTGGTGCGCAATGGTTTTCTGGTATCCATCGCGCGCGATGCAATGCAGGCGCGGCGCATTCTGGGCGGACTGGAGTTCGACCTCATCGTCATGGACGTGATGATGCCGGGCGAGGATGGGGTCACCCTGACGCGCGAGCTGCGGAAGAAGATGTCGACGCCGATCCTCTTGTTGACCGCGCGGGGCGAGGCCGCGAACCGGATCGAGGGGCTGGAAGCGGGGGCGGACGACTATCTGGTCAAGCCGTTCGAGCCGAAGGAACTTCTGTTGCGGATCAATGCGATCCTCCGACGCGTACCGCAGGTCAAGCCCGCCGAACCCGTGCGCCAGTTCCTGCATCTGGGCGCGGTGCGGTATGATCTGGACCGGGGCGAGATGTGGCGCGGCGAGATGCCGGTGCGCTTGACCGCGACCGAGGCGCAGTTGATGCGGGTGTTCGCGGCGGCTCCGGGCGTGGCCCTGAGCCGGGAGCGGCTGGTAAGCGAAACCGGGGGCGAGGATGCGGCGCAGGAGCGGGCGGTCGACGTGCAGATCACGCGCCTTCGGCGGAAGATCGAGGAAGATCCGAAGGTGCCGCGCTATCTGCAGACGGTCCGGGGCGAGGGGTATATGCTGCAGCCGGATTGAGGTTGGCTGCCCCCGGGGCGCTGCCCCGGACCCCGGGATACTTGTGCAAAGATGAAAGGGCGAGACTGTGCTTCTGTTCACGCACGAGGCGTTTCGCGGCCATGTGACCCCTCCCGGGCATCCGGAGCGGGTGGAGCGGTTGGGGGCGGTGGAGCGGGGGCTTCAGGGGATTTCGGTCGAACGGCGGGAGTGTCCTGTCGGCGAGGAGGCGGAAGTCCTGCGCTGCCATCCGGCGGGATATCTGGGGCGGGTGAAGGCGGCGGTGCCGCAGGAGGGTTGGGCGCAGCTGGATGGCGACACGTTCCTGTCTCCGGGGTCTTTCGACGCGGCGATGCGGGCGGTGGGGGGACTCTGCGCGGCGGTGGATGCGGTGGTGAGCGGGCAGGCGAAGACGGCTTTCGTGGCCGGGCGACCGCCGGGGCATCATGCAGAGCGCGAGACGGCGATGGGGTTCTGCCTGTTCGGGACGGTGGCCATCGGGGCGAAGCGGGCGCTGGATCATCATGGGCTGGGCCGCGTGGCGGTGGTCGATTTCGACGTGCACCACGGCAACGGGACGCAGGACCTCTTGTGGGATGAGGGGCGATGTCTGTTCGTGTCATCCCACCAGATGCCGCTTTATCCGGGAACGGGGCGGCCGGAGGAGCGGGGCGCGCACGGCCAGGTCCTGAACCTGCCGCTGCGCGCGGGATCGGGCGGGCGGGCGATGCGGGACCTGTATGAGGGCGTGGTCTTCCCGGCCTTGCGGGATTGGGAACCTGAGTTGCTGCTCATATCGGCGGGGTTCGATGCCCATGCCGACGATCCTCTGGCGGGGTTGGAATGGCAGGCGGAGGACTATCGGTGGCTGACGGAGCGGCTTTGCGATTTTGCCGGAGGGCGGGTGGTATCGTTGCTGGAGGGTGGCTATGATCTGGACGCGCTTGCCGCTTCCGTGGCCGCGCATGTTGGCGTGCTGGAGGAGCGGGGTCGATGACGGAAAAGCCGGTGGAGACGATGAGCTTTGAGGAGGCCATGGCTGCCTTGGAGCAGGTTGTGGGCGCCCTGGAGCGTGGGGAAGTTCCGCTGGAGCAGTCGATTGCGCTGTATGAGCGGGGGGCGGCGCTGAAGGCGCATTGCGCGAAGAAGCTGGCCGAGGCCGAGGAGAAGGTGGAGCTGATCCGGGCGCAGGAAGGCCGGGCGGTCGGGACGGCTCCGGCGGAGGGGATGTGAAGTTCCAGGAGCGGCTGGCGGCGGATGCGGGGTTGTGCGAGGCCCGGCTTCTGGTTGCCCTGGAGGGGCGCGCGGATCAGCCGGTGACGCAGGCGATGCGCTATGCGCTGCGCGGGGGCAAGCGGCTGCGCGCGTTCCTGGTGCTGGAAGGCGCGCGGATGCTGGGGGTGCCGGAGGAGCGGTCGGTGAGCGCGGCGGCGGCGATCGAGGCGCTGCATGCCTATTCGCTCGTGCACGACGATCTGCCCTGCATGGACGACGACGACCTGCGGCGGGGGCAGCCGACGGTGCACAGGAAGTGGGACGAGGCGACGGCGGTTCTGGCAGGGGATGCCTTGCAGACGATGGCTTTCGAATTGCTGTGCGACCCCGCGCTGGGGTCGGCCGAGGTGCGGATGGAACTGGTCGCGGGCCTTGCGCGCGCGTCGGGGATCGACGGGATGGTCCTGGGCCAGGCGCTGGACATCGCGGCCGAGACGGCCGGGCGGTCGCTGACGCTGGAAGAGATCACGGCGCTGCAGGCGGGCAAGACCGGCGCGCTGATCGGGTTCGCGGCCGCGGCGGGGGCGGTCATCGCGGAGGCGGATCAGGGGCCGTTGCGGCGCTATGCCGCTGCACTGGGGCTGGCGTTTCAGATCGCGGACGACATTCTTGATGTGACCGGCGACGAGGCCAAGACCGGCAAGCGGCTGCACAAGGATGCTGCGGCAGGGAAGGCGACGTTCGTCTCTCTGTTGGGGCTGGAGGGAGCGCGGGCGCGGGCGGCGGAGTTGGTCGAGGAGGCCGAGGCGGCGCTGGCCGGGTATGGAAACGCGGCAGCCAACTTGATCGCGGCGGCGCGCTTCGTTATCGCGCGGGACAGTTGACCGCAAAGGCAGGCTGAGATGACCGACCGACCGAAGACTCCGCTGCTGGACCGGGTGCATGTGCCGTCTGACCTGAAGGGGTTGAGCGACCGGGAGCTGCACCAGCTGGCCGGGGAGCTGCGGGCCGAGACCATCAGCGCGGTGTCGCAGACGGGCGGGCACCTGGGCGCCGGGTTGGGGGTCGTGGAACTGACGGTGGCGATCCATGCCGTCTTCGACACGCCGCGCGACAAGCTGATCTGGGATGTCGGGCACCAGTGCTATCCGCACAAGATTTTGACGGGGCGGCGGGATCGGATTCGCACCTTGCGGACGGAAGGCGGGCTGTCGGGGTTCACCAAGCGGTCGGAAAGCCCCTATGATCCCTTCGGGGCGGCGCATTCGTCGACCTCGATCAGCGCGGCCTTGGGCTTTGCGATGGCGTCGGAGCTGGGGGGCGACCCCGGCGATGCGATTGCGGTCATTGGCGATGGGGCGATGTCGGCGGGCATGGCCTTTGAGGCGATGAACAACGCGGGCCACCTGAAGAAGCGGCTGTTCGTGATCCTGAACGACAACGAGATGTCGATCGCCCCGCCGGTCGGAGCGCTGTCGTCCTACCTGAGCGGGCTTTATGCGGCCGAGCCGATGCAGGACCTGAAGCAGATGGCGAAGGGGATCGTCGGCCTTCTGCCGGGGCCGCTGCAGGAAGGGGCGAAGCGGGCCAAGGACATGCTGAAGGGCATGGCCGTCGGCGGGACGTTGTTTGAATCGCTGGGGTTCGAGTATGTCGGGCCCATCGACGGGCATGATCTGGACCAGCTTTTGCCGGTGCTGCGGACGTTGAAGGCGCGGGCCACGGGGCCGGTCCTGCTGCATGTGCTGACCAAGAAGGGCAAGGGCTATGCTCCGGCCGAGGCGGCGCGGGACAAGGGGCATGCGACGGGCAAGTTCGACGTGCTGACCGGGGTGCAGGTGAAGGCGGCGTCGAATGCTCCGAGCTATACCAAGGTCTTCGCGCAGTCGCTGGTGGCCGAGGCGGAGCGGGACGCCAAGATCGTCGCGGTGACGGCGGCGATGCCGGACGGGACGGGGTTGGACCTGTTCGCCGGGCGGTTCCCGAAGCGGTGTTTCGACGTGGGGATCGCCGAGCAGCATGCGGTGACGTTCAGCGCGGGGCTGGCGGCGGGCGGGATGAAGCCGTTCTGCGCGATCTACTCGACCTTCTTGCAGCGCGGCTACGATCAGGTCGTGCACGATGTGGCGATCCAGCGGCTGCCGGTGCGGTTTGCCATCGACCGTGCCGGTCTGGTGGGGGCCGATGGCGCGACCCATGCGGGGGCGTTCGACATCGGGTTCCTGGCGAACCTGCCGAGTTTCGTGGTGATGGCGGCGGCGGACGAGGCGGAGCTGGTGCACATGGTGGCGACGGCGGCGGCGCATGACGCAGGGCCGATCGCGTTCCGCTATCCGCGCGGTGAGGGCGTCGGGGTGGAGATGCCCGCGCGCGGGGTGCCGCTGGAGATCGGCAGGGGCCGGGTGGTGCGCGAGGGGTCGCGAGTGGCGATCCTGTCCTTTGGCACGCGGCTGGCCGAAAGCCTGAAGGCGGCGGAGGCTTTGGCGGCGCGCGGCGTGTCGGTGACGGTGGCGGATGCGCGGTTTGCCAAGCCGCTGGACCGGGACCTGATCCTGCAACTGGCGCGGGACCATGAGGCGCTGGTGACGGTCGAGGAAGGCGCGGTTGGCGGGTTCGGGTCGCATGTGGCGCAGCTTCTGGCCGAGGCGGGCGTCTTCGATCGGGGGCTGAAGTTCCGCAGCCTGGTGCTGCCGGACATCTTCATCGACCAGGCCTCGCCCGAGGCGATGTACCGGGTTGCCGGGCTGGATGCAGGCCATATCGAGGCAAAGGTCTTGCAGGCGCTGGGCGTCGCGGTGGTGGGTAAGCGGGCGTAGTGCGCGCGGCCCGACCCGCAGACGGTGCGCTGTTGCGCACCCTACCTGAGGCCATCCATCACCCGGACCAGCGCCTCGGAGATCCCCGGCTCGGACAGGGCGTGGCCGGCCATCGGGACCATCTTCAGGATGCACTTTTCCCAGCCCTTGGCCAGCGACCAGGCGGAGTGCGGCGGGCAGATCATGTCGTAGCGGCCCTGGACGATGATGGCGGGGATATGCTCGATCTTCCGGCGCTCCCGCAGGATCCAGCCGTCGCATTCCAGGAATCCCGCGTTCTGGAAGTAGTGATTTTCCAGCCGGGCGAAGGCGCGCGCATAGTCGGAGGGGCTTTCGCCAAGGGCGCCTTCGTTCTGGATCGAGGCGAGGGCGTTTTCCCAGTTGGCCCAGATGCGGCCATACCGGGTCTCCTCGACCAGGTTGCCGGAGAAGAGACGCCGGTGGTAGGCGGCGATGAGGTCGCCCCGTTCGGCCTGGGGGATGACTTCGGTGAAGCGCGACCAGAGGTCGGGGAAGAACGCCCCGGCCCCGCCGCCATAGAACCAGGTGAGCTCGGCCCTGGTCGCAAGGAAGACCCCGCGCAGGACAAGGTGGGCGACGCGGTCGGGGTGGGAGATGGCGTAGATCAGGGCAAGGGTCGCGCCCCAGCTGCCGCCGAAGGCGATGAAACGGTCGATGCCCAGCGCGGTGCGAATCGTCTCGATGTCCTGGACGAGGTGCCAGGTGGTGTTCGCGGTCACGCTGGCATGGGGGCGCGAGCGGCCGCAGCCACGCTGGTCGAAAAGCACGATGCGGAACGCGCGGGGGTCGAAATAGCGCCGCATCGCGGGGGAACAGCCGCCGCCGGGGCCGCCGTGGAACACGATGACCGGGATGCCCGAGGGGTTGCCGCATTGTTCGACGTAGACCCGGTGCCCGTCGCCCATGTCGATCACGCGCTGATCGAACGGGTCGATCGGCGGGTAAAGGTATTCGACTGCGCGCTTTTGACCTGATCTCTGATCCATCTTCACCCTATATAGCCACGGGATGGCCCGGAGTCGAAGGGCAAAGGAGACGGCAATGGCAGTCGATACGGTTGATCCGCAGGAAGTGGCCAAGTTCGAAGCCATGGCGGCGGAATGGTGGGACCCTACGGGCAAGTTCAAGCCGTTGCACATGCTGAACCCCTGCCGGCTGGATTACATCACCAGCCAGATCGCGGCGGAGTTCGGGCGCGATCTTGCGGGCGTGTCGCCGTTCAAGGGGCTGCGGATTCTGGACATCGGCTGCGGCGGGGGCCTACTGTCCGAGCCGATGGCGCGGCTGGGGGCCGAGGTGGTCGGGGCGGATGCGGCGGCGCGGAACATTCCCGTCGCACAGGCCCATGCGCGGCAGTCGGGTCTGGCCATCGACTACCGGCATACGACGGCAGAGGCGCTGGCCGACGCGGGCGAGCGGTTCGACGTGGTGCTGAACATGGAAGTCGTGGAGCATGTGGCGGACCCGCAGGCCTATCTGACCGCCTGCCAGCAGTTGCTGAAGCCCAGCGGGCTGATGATCTGTTCGACGCTGAACCGGAACCCGAAAAGCTTCATGATGGCGATCATCGGGGCGGAATGGGTGATGCGCTGGTTGCCGAAGGGCACGCATGACTGGGCGAAGTTCATCACGCCTGACGAGCTTTACGCGCTGATCGAGAAGGCCGGCCTGCGTCCGGTGGACCGCAAGGGCATGGTGTTCAACCCCGTGACCTGGCGCTGGAGCCTGTCGGACCGGGACCTGAGTTGCAACTACGTGACGGCCTCGGTGAAGGCTTAGGCGGGGACGCGGGACGGCACCGGGGCGCGGCCAAAGGCGCGGGTGACGTCGCGGATCAACTCGGCCAGGTCGTCGATGTCGGCCGGGCCGTGATCGGCGGTCAGCTGGATGCGCCAGCGCGGACCATGCGGCGGGACAAGCGGGGCCTGCAGCAGCGTCACGCGGGGTCCGGCACTTTCCAGAAGCGCGGTGCGGGGCAGAGCCGTCGGCGCGGGCAGCAATACGGGGACGAAGGGCGAAGCCTGGCCCATGGGGCGGATGCCGTCAGACATCAGGTGATTGCGCAGACGAAGCGAGAGCCCATGCAGGTTGCGGCGGCGGCGATGACCTTCCGCGGTCGCAACAAGGGTCAGCGCGGCCAGAAGCACGGAGGCATTGACCGGCGACAGGGCAGGAGTGTGCCACTGCGACCGATGCAGAGGCGCCCCCAGGTCCGGATCCCGGAACGCGGCGAACCCGCCGGACGCGCCGAAGGATCTGGCAAGGCTGCCAAGCAGGATGTCGATGCGCCCCAGACAGCCCTGGATCTCGGCGATGCCGGTGCCGGCGGGACCCATGGCGCCAAGATCATGGGTGACGTCCACGATGAGCAGAGCGTCGTAGTGCCGGGCGAGGGCCGACAGCTCTGCCAGGTCGGCGACCCGCGAGCTGTGGGCCGAGACGGCCGGCACGGCGATGATCAGCCGCCCGGTGCGAGGCTGGCGGGCAAGGCGGGCGATGCGGCGTTCGACCCCGTCGATGGACGCTGCCGGGCTGCGGTGCAGGCTGGCCCGGGCAAGCGCCACCGACTCGAACATGGCCGGATGTGCCCCGGCGTCGACGATCACCTGATCGTTCGGCCGGAGAACGGCACCGAGAGTGACCCGGATCGCCTGGCTGCCCGAGGCGAAGGTGGCGGCTGCCGGCCGGTGCAGAAACGCCGCGAGGCGGTCTTCCAGGTCCAGCACGGGGGCGGTCAGGCCCGAACGACCGGCAGAGCCGGGCGCGACAAGACGATGGCTTCCAAGCGCGGCGAAGGCGGCGGACCTGACCTGCGGATGCGCGGCGAGGCCGAGATAGTCCTGCCGCGCGAAATCAAGCCCAAGCCGCAACCGTGCACCTGGCCCTGCCCTGCGGCCGAGCGCGGGCCCGAGATCGTGATCGAGCAGCGGCGTCGCCGGCGTGCCCGGCTGATCCGGCAGTGCCGAGGCGGTCGAGAGGACGGGCCGGAGCATGGGGTGGCCTTTCGCTGTCGGTGTAAGCCCGCACCGCGGGCGGCCAGACCGTTGCAGCGGTCCGGGTGACCATAGGGGGGAAGATGACGCGTTAATTCCCCGTGAAACGCTGCGCGGCCTTGCCCTGCTGGGTCGAATCGCGGGGAATCACCCGGGTTTCACGCAGCACCTGGCGGCGGATTTCACGATTTACTTGCGCCAATCACGTTGGCCCTTCGGCAATTGACGCAAATTTCACGCGGGCCGTCCGAACCTGCACCGGAGTTCACGGCGCAGGGTCAGGGAGGACGGCGATGTACATTCGGATGATCGGAGAGTTCGAGGTGCGGAGCGAGGCCGGTCATGAGCTTACGCCGCGTGGCGCGAAATCGCGGGCGTTGCTGGCGCTTTTGGCCAGGACACCCGGCCATCGGCGTCCGCGGCGCTGGCTGGAGGCGCGTCTCTGGTCGGATCGGGGGCAGGAGCAGGCGTCTGGCAGCCTTCGGCAGGCGCTGACCGAGTTGCGCAAGGCGCTGGGGCCCCTGGCCGACCATCTGACCAGCGACCGCGACTGCGTAGCGCTGAGCGGACTTCGGACGGACCTGGATGCCGATCCGGCCGGGGCTGCGGCTCGACTGGCGCAGGGCCGGGAGTTTCTGGAGGGCATCGACGTCATTGATCCGGCCTTCAACCTGTGGCTGGCCGAGGAGCGCCAGCGCGTTGCGGCCGAACTGGGGCGGGCCACGGTTGCGCCAGTCGCGGCCGTGCCGTTCTCGCTGCGGCTGGGCGAATTGCCCGAGGGGACCGAAGCGACGCTTGCCCGCGACCTTGCCGCCGCGATTGCCCGGCTGACGGCCGAATACCTGCTTGGCGAAGGGCAGCGCGGAGGGTCGGGAGAGTTGCTGCCTCGCGGGCTGAACCTTCTGGTCGAGGGCGACTGGAGCGAGGACCGCGCCTATCTGAAGGTGCGGCTGGTGGACCAGGTGAACCACCGGACCCTGTGGAGCCAGCGCCTGACCGCCAGCCGCAAGGCGTCGGGCCGCGGCGAGCTGGCACCCGTGCTGTTCGAGGCGACGGACGGTCAGCTGATGTGAGCCGTGCTTGCGGACGGGGGCGGCCGGTGTAGGGTCGGCACGGCAACAGGTGGACCATGACCCGATATTTCCGCGACTTCCCGGCCCGGACCGACGACCGGATGCTTCTGAAGATGGAGCATTACCTGGAGATCTATGACGAGCTTCTGGCGTCTTGGCAGGGCCGGGACGTCCGCTTTCTGGAGATCGGCATCTACAAGGGCGGTTCGATCCGGATGTGGCAGGAGTTCTTCGGCAAGGGCTCCAGCCTGACGTTTCTGGACATCGACCCCGCCTGTCTGGCCATGGCCCTGCCCGGGACCGTGGTCGAACTGGGCGATCAGGCCGACCCCGCGTTTCTGGAGCGGGTCGGTCAGGCGCATGGGCCGTTCGACCTGATCGTCGATGACGGAGGCCACAAGATGCATCAGCAGATCACCAGTTTCCGGCATCTTTGGCCCCGGCTGAACGACCGGGGGCTTTACATCGTGGAGGACGTCCACACGAGCTATTGGCCCGGGTTCGGCGGCGGCTTCCGGGAACCGGCGAGCTTCATCGAATTCGCCAAGGACCTGATCGACCGGATGCATTCCTGGTACACCGAGGATGATGCGGGTTTTCCGCTGCACCCGCTGGCGCGCGAGATCGGCGCGATCCGGTTTTACGATTCGCTGGTGGTGATCGAGAAGCGGCTGAAGGAGCCGCCGGTGTCGATCAGCGCGCGGAACGGCCAGGTCGGGCGCTCGCGTCGGTTGCTGGAGGTGCGCGGGCGGCGGTCGATCTTCTGAACCTTGCATTGCAGGGCCTTCGCCGCTAGCAGAGGGGCGGTTTTCAGGAGACGGACCATGGACGGGATCGACACGCTAAAGGCCAAGTATCTGGCTGCGGTGGCCGGTGCGGCGGATGAGGCCGGGCTGGAAGAGGTCCGCGTGGGTGCCCTCGGCAAGAAGGGCGAGATCTCGGGGCTGATGGCGGGCCTGGGGAAGATGGACCCCGAGGCGCGGAAGGCGGCTGGCGCCAGCCTGAACGCGCTGAAGGACGAGATCGACGCGGCTTTGCGGGCGCGGAAGACCGCGATGGCCGATGCGGCGCTGGATGAGCGGCTGAAGACCGAATGGCTGGACGTGACCCTGCCGGGGCGGCCGCGCCCCCGTGGGACGGTGCATCCGGTCTCCCAGGTCATGGAAGAGCTGACGGCGATCTTTGCCGACATGGGCTTCTCGGTGGCCGAGGGGCCGCAGGTTGAAAGCGACTGGTACAACTTCGATGCGCTGAACATCCCGCCGGAGCACCCGGCGCGGCAGGAGCATGACACGTTCTTCATGCACCGGGCCGAGGGCGACAACCGCCCGCCGCATGTGCTGCGGACCCATACCAGCCCGGTGCAGATCCGGGCGATGATGGCTGAAGGAGCGCCGATCCGGGTGATCGCTCCGGGTCGGGTCTACCGGATGGACATGGACCAGACGCATACGCCGATGTTCCACCAGGTCGAGGGTCTGGCGATTGATCGGTCGATTTCGATGGCGAACCTGAAATGGTGCCTGGAGGAGTTCTGCCGCGCCTTCTTCGAGGTGGACAAGGTGGAGCTGCGGTTCCGCGCCTCGCACTTCCCGTTCACCGAGCCTTCGGCGGAGGTCGACATCCGCTATTCCAACGTCGGGGGCCAGCTGAAGATTGGCGAGGGCGACAAGTGGATGGAGATCCTCGGCTCGGGGATGGTGCATCCGAAGGTGCTGCAGGCGGCGGGGGTGGACCCGACCCAGTGGCAGGGCTTCGCCTTCGGCATGGGGATCGACCGGATCGCGATGCTGAAATACGGCATCCCGGATTTGCGGGCGTTCTTCGAGGCCGACCTGCGCTGGCTGCGGCACTATGGGTTCAGCGCGCTGGACGTGCCGGACCTTGCGGGCGGGCTGTCGGCCTGAATGGACGACCCGGACCTTTCCGCACGCAAGCATCTGGCGGGAAGCGACCCGGCCTTCCCCGCGCGGCGGGAGGAGGCCTGGGGGCGGATCGTGTCGGCCTTGGCAGGGGTGCTGGAGCCTGAGGGCTATGTTCTGACCCGGACGACCTGGAACAAGGTGACCGCGGCGGGGAAGTCGGCGGTGCACTTGCAGCGCGACCGCTATGGCTGGGACGTGCGGATCCTGCTGCGGTTCGTGACCCCGTCCGGCGAGGTGCCGGATCACCCCGATTGGCCCGGCGGCGAGGATGTGACGCTGGCCGAGTTCTTCGAAGCGGCGGCCAGTGATCCGGGGACCCTGGCGTTTGTGGACGTGCTGGAGCAGCCGGACTGTCTGGACCTGGCGGTGGAGGTGCTGCGCGAGCAGGTGCTGCCCTGGTTCGAGGCTCTGCATGGTGCGACCCCGCCCCGGACCTGATCCGGGGCCTCCCTTCATCGCAAGAGGCCCCGGATCAGGTCCGGGGCGGGGTCTCCTGCAGTCGCCGGGCGGCGGCTTGTCCCGCGTGGCGGCCGGTGGCCCAGCATGCGGTAAGAAGATAGCCGCCGGTCGGGGCCTCCCAGTCCAACATCTCACCTGCGGCGAAGATGGTGGGAAGGGCTTTCAGTTCGAGGTCGGGGGTGAGGGCGTC
>NZ_JBJPHU010000138.1:0-16061 GCF_052939515.1 Phormidesmis sp. 146-33 | reverse complement strand
TTAATGTGTTGGCACTTTGACTTTGACTCGGCATAGTTTGAACGGTAGACCCAAATTCTCTGTGAGCTAGCCTATTTTCTGCTCCCCCTAACCCCTTGAGAGGGTGGAAAAATAAAAGTCCGGTTCCTTTTGTAACGGAGCTAAGGGAGATTTAAGGGATGCAGCTTCTTTGATTGATGTTAGATGAAAGACATTAGACTTGCCCTGTTCAAAGTCCGAAGTCCCCTAGCGGGCGGTTTCGCAGTGCAGTAGCTCGGCTTCTACTTGCTTACGATCGCTAATATCCAGCAAGACACCATCAAGCCACAACAGATTGCCATTCTGGTCAAATACGCCTTGTTTGCGCTCAGTCACCCAGCGGAGACACCCATTGGTATCGACAATTCGGTAGTCGATCGCAGAACGATGGCGGTCTAAAATGGCTTGAATCAGCGAATCCTTGAGAAGGGCAATATCATCCGGATAAACAATGCTGAGATAAGACCGAACTTGATTGTTGGCAAACACCGATGCGGGATAGCCCGTAATGTCTTGAATGCTGTCGCTAATAAACTCCATCGTGTAGCTAGAATCACAGCGAAACACGGCTCCCAAACTGTTGAGAACCAGGGATCTAAACTTCTCTTCGCTGGCTCTGAGTTCGACTTCTAGACACTTACGATCGGTGATATTGTGACCACTGATGACAATATCTTCGATCTCTAAAACTGAGGGAAACTGCTGTCCCTGAATCGACAACGCCACCCATCGATTAGACTTGGCTCTCCACCAGCATTCGATCGATTGATGAGATTGAAGGTTGCTGCTCCAAAGTTGTAGAGCGAGTTCAAATTCGTTCAAATTACTGGGGTGAATGAGTTCTTTGATCTGCCGACCGAGCAACTCTTCGGGCTGATAGCCCAATATGTCCTCAACCGCTGGACTGACATAGATAACCTGTCCGCTTTTGCTGACTTGAATAAACAAGTAGGGACTATCTAAAAACAGCGTTTTCCATTTTTCCTCGGTTCTAACGAGGGTGCTGTAAATCTTTTTACTTTCGGTGACATCTTCTAGCAGAACGGCGTAATAGCTTTGATGCCCCATAATACAGGTCGAAAGCTCAATTCGAGAAACATTAACATTCAGCCAAATGACTTCGTGATTTCTAGAAATGAATCGTTTTTCGATGGTGTAGGTGTTGATCGTTCTGTTGAGTAAACTTTGCTTGAGTGAGAGATCAACCAAGCGATCGTCTGGGTGCACAAATTGTTCAAGATTTAGCCCGCAATCGTTTGTTCCCAAAAGGTTTTGTAGCTTCTGGTTACACTGAATAATGTCTCCATTGGGATTGATCAAAGCGGTCGCTAAATTGGCGTGAGCAGACTGAGAAATTGCCGATTCGTAAGCGGTAGTGAGACTGCGAATTCTTTCTGCTGCACCGATTTTTTTAGCTTCGAGAAACATTAGCTTTGTGCCTGAGTCAAACTTTAGGGAACATTCAACATGCTCCTCTGCGTCTCTCAATCTAGAGAGAAACTGGCTGGTCTCCCCTTGAATTGCACGATGCCAAAACTCAGACAGATCAGGCTGCATAGTCGCCGGAAAATAGTCGAAGAAATCTCTGGCTGTAGAAGTTTGTAACAGCTTCAAAAAGCTTTGACTTGCGTAGATTGTGTGGCCTTGATCGTCACACACACAGATTGGATTCAGCGATTGCTCCAGGAACTCTAATGACTGGTGAGACTGAATTCCAGGAATATCCCAAAAAGTAGAAATCATCTTTGAATATAGGCCTGTGTTTTCGGGTGGAGCTATCTCAGAGCAGGTTTACACCAACTCCAAAGTTTTGCAGTGATCTGGGTCAATTTGTCTCAGGGCTGCGATCGACCCTCCTTGTTGTCTCGCTTCAAGCCAAACAAAAGCGGATTGTCAAATCTGGTAGTCACACCCATTTTTATCAACGACTCTGTAACCCGTAAAATCCTGCGATGCACCGTCCAAGTGAGCCGTTCGTAATATCGGTTCCGTAGCGATGTCTGCCCCTGACGTTTCTAAAAGTACTGCTTCCTGCGTCTTAGAGTCATTGATTCTCTCTAGATTAGAATCCGTATCTGTGCTTGTTTGTAAATTGTCACAGTTCATTGTGCTGCGGTCTGAGTCGATCGCCTTCGAGGGGTAGACTTGTTTGTAGATTGGCACAGGACGTTTTACTTTGCTAAAATAGAAATCAAGCATCCGGATGGTTGTCCTCACTCTTGATAAAGCTAATTAGAACGGTTGCATCAAGTTGGGTTCCAATTAATATTACCGCCTGTTTTTGTTCATTTCTTAGAGAATTAGGTAGTCAAGGACTGCGCGAGTCACTATAATCGATACAAGCATCTAACCAATATTGTCATAGAGAAGCCATCAAATCAGGGTCAGGCTAAATTTTATAGACTGTGACCGCATCTCAGCCTTTTTTACTGACTGTATTGTTCCTAAACTCAGAAAATCCTGCTTCCACAAGAGGCAGTGAGCGGCTTTGGCTATCCTTCAGAAAGACGGTCTGAGCTTACATCCACGCTTCACCTGTTGAGTCTTTCCAGACGATCGACTTCCTGCACTGAACTTCGCGGACAACAGCATTTTTTGAATGGAATGCGGCACGGCCCCCGTCTAAACGGGAGAGAAACGTCCAGTTTCCCCAACCTGTATTGGCAAGGAAGCTGGGTCATGCGATCGTGTCGGATTCCTTCAAACCTGGCTGTCAGCGCGCATCAAAGGTCACCGAGCATGATTGGGCAACTATTAACCGGACGCTACCTGATTCTAGAAAAACTGGGAGCAGGAGGCTTTAGCCAAACCTACCTGGCTCGCGATAAATATCTCCCCCGACATCCGTTGTGCGTCGTTAAATGTCTGCAATTGCCACCCCAAAGCACCATTTCTCTGGAGACAGCCAAACATTTATTTGAGACAGAAGCGACCCTACTGGAGCAGTTTGGGCAACATCACCACCAAATTCCGACCCTTTTTGCCTATTGCCATGAGCAGGAGGATTCAACTTATCTGGTGCAAGAGTACATTGACGGCGAAACCTTAAGCCAATGGCTGGCCCAAGGAAACCGTCTCACCGAAAAGTCTGCGATCGCCCTGTTATTAGAACTGTTACCTATCCTACAAAATCTTCATGCTCAACGAGTGATTCACCGCGACGTGACCCCCAGCAATTTGATCCGTCGTCGTCGAGATGGCAAGATTGTTCTCATTGACTTTGGGGCAGCTTACCGTCTAGCAGAAGATGAATCGGCCGCCCACCCGGATACTTCTGTGCCTTTGGCGATCGGGACTCCTGGCTACATGCCAGATGAGCAACACTTGGGAATGGCTCAGTTAAATAGTGACCTTTACGCGGTGGGGATCTTGGTCATTCACTTACTCACAGGCATTGATCCCCAGCAGTTTAAACAGGATTTGATTTCAGGAGAACTGGATTGGCACCAGCACTTACAGCCCCCCGTCAGCCCAGAGCTTACAACAATCCTCAATCGGCTGGTCAGAACTAAAGCCAGCGATCGCTATCCCCAAGTCTCTGACGTATTAGCCGATCTTCACAAGCTAACGGGCCGCTTTCAACCTGTCGTAAAACACTGGTACAAGGCGCAGCAGTTTATCCTGCCGACTAGCGCACTGCTCTTTGTGGGCGCGATCGTCCTACAGCTATCCAGTCGAGGCATTATTACCCGGTCAATGTTTTCGGGGCAGCAGGCAAAAACGACCCTTCATCAACTAACTCAAAAGTGGTTGCCCCAGTCTGATATGCAGCTAGCGATGACGCGGGAGGTATCCATCAAGTCGGGAATCGATCGCGTAGTGATTTCGCCCAACAAGCAGACGATGATCACCGTGGGAACTGATCACCTGCCGCGCCTGTGGTCATTGCCCCAGGGAACTTGGCGCAAAACTTTATCAGGCTACACGGCCCCCGTCACCAACCTGTCCATTAGCGCCAATAGCAAGCTGTTGCTAACAGGTCGTGAAGATGGCACTATACAGGCGTGGAACGGAATTTCGGGCAAGTTTTTGCAAAAGTTTAAGGGGCATCAAAAGACGATAACGGCGATTGCAATTAGTCCGGACGCACGGACGTTTGTTAGTACTAGTAAAGATAGAACCCTTCGTCAATGGAATTTGCAAACGGGCGCACTGCTGAAAACACTCAACTCCCCAGCAGACATCACCGCAATTACCTATGGAGCTACTTCCGACCAACTGGTTGTTGCCAGCCGAGATCATCAGCTTCAAGTCTGGAATCTCAACACTGGAAACATTGATCGCACCTTTGCCGGACATACCGATACGATCGTCGGACTAGAGCTAATCAATGATCACACTCTGATTAGCTTTGGCAAAGATCGAGGGCTAATGTGGGATCTCAACCACGAAGCCTTAATTCAAGTGTTGCCCCAGGCATCTGCTAATACGATTTTGGTTTCTAAGTGCGATCGCAATATCATTACAGTCCACGGTGACGGCACTGTTCGCATTTGGATTCCTCAAGGCGGAAGATTAGCAATGCGAGAAGTCGGAACATTGGATCAGCCAGGGAATGTAGCGTTTAGTCCAGAACATGATTACTTGGTGAGTTGGAGTGCTAACAAACAGCTACGCTTTTGGCAAATCAAAGATTGATCTTAGTTACTTGTCGATTTCTGAGCATTGAGTGTTCCCATCTGATTGTGCTTGATCCAGTTTTTGCATTAATTACCAGCCCCGACCCATCTAATGACTATTCTGATAAGAGGTAACACCTATGCTGCATAAAATTTCTGAGCAGTCTATGCATCGAGTTCGCTGGCTACTCACCTTGGGCTGGCTGATTTTGATTGCTTCTTTGTTTTATGACCCCATTACACCCGCCTGGACGGATGCCGCCAATTTCAGCAGTCCTTTTCGAGTGGATCTGACTCAGTGCATCAAGATTAGAAAGACCTGTCTGCCTCAGTCTTCGTTTTCGATGAGTGCGTTGATCTGGTGGGCGATGGTTGTTCCTTCGGGAATTTTTGTTCTATTGGTGTTTGGACATGAGTTTTGGCGGCGGATTTGTCCTTTGTCGTTTATGTCTCAGATTCCTCGCGCTCTGGGGATTCAGCGACGGCGAAAAGTAGTCGATCGCCTCACCGGGGAAACTCGACGAGAAGTGGTGACGATCAGCGAAAACTCCTGGCTAGGACGCAATCATTTGTATGTCCAGTATGGGCTGTTTGTTTTGGGGCTGGGGCTGCGAATTTTGTATGTCAACTCCGATCGCTTCTCGTTGGGCGTTTTCCTAATTGCGACGATTATTTGCGCGATGACAATTGGCTATTTGTATGCAGGCAAAAGCTGGTGTCAGTATTTTTGTCCGATGGCTCCGGTGCAGATGGTTTACACGGGCCCGCGATCGCTGATGGGCAGCCAAAATTATCTAGACCCCAAAGCAACCGTGACGCAATCCATGTGTCGGATCACTGATGCCAAAACAGGGTTAGAACAAAGTGCCTGTGTCGGCTGCAAAACGGCTTGTATTGACATTGATGCTGAAAAAACCTACTGGACAGAGTTAAACAAACCCGGTCGGCGGTTGATTCAGTATGGTTATCTGGGGATGGTGATTGCCTTTTACCTGTACTATTTTCTCTATGCAGGCAACTGGGATTATTACTTCACAGGCGCATGGACGCACGAGCGCGATCAAGTTGCCAAGGTTTTGGATACAGGATTCTATATCTACAATCGTGTCATTCCCATTCCCAAAGCGTTTGCCGTGTTTATCACGTTCTTTGTGCTGATGGCGATCACAATCACATTAGGCTTGATATTAGAGAAACTGTGTCGCAAGGTAGTCGTTCATAAAGGTCGTCCGATTTCTAAAGAACAGGCACAACATATTGTATTCACGTTGTTTACAGTGACTTCTTTCTGGACGTTTTTCTCTTACGGTGCCCGTCCTTCGTTAAATCGATTGCCTGACTATCCATTGTTTGCGTTTAATGCGCTGATTGTGTTGGTTGGTTCGCTGTGGCTTTATCAGACACTACGCCGTACCCGTTCTCAATATGAGCGTGAGAATATGGCAACTAGCTTGAGAAAGCAACTCCAAAGGCTGTCGATCGATCCCACGCTACTCGAAGGACGATCGCTGGATGATCTCAGCCCAGATGAAATCTATACGCTGGTCAAAGTGTTGCAGGGCGTTTCTCAACAACTGCGGCTACAAACTTACAATGGCGTTGTGTTGGATCTGTTACGCCAAAAGACGATCGATGCCTCTGGTAGTTTTGAGTTTTGCCAACAGCTTCGCCAGGATTTGCAGCTTACAGACGCGGATCACTTCTCGACCATTGAAGCGATCGGCGCAACCAACCCAGAACTTCTAGCATTTTCTCAAGCGACAGAGCAACGTCACACGGCCGTCACAATGGCAAAAACTATCTCCAAACCTGCCGGAAAAACTATTCTCTGAATGATAGAAGACGTTAGACAAGAAAACGTTAGACGGGACTTTGATGGCAACAGACTTAAGCGATGAAGCCAAAGAAGTGGATCGAATTCAGGCTAAGTCTAAAGCCCAAAGCCCACAGTCCCTTTCCTTCGCCCTCGCCCACCACGACCCAGGAGATTACTCCCAATGTTGATTTTGAAGTCAGTCAACTTTGAGCAGCAGGAATTCCAAAATCATCAGCTTGAAGAATCCTACCCAGGACAAACAGAGTGGGTCATCGGACGCAACACCACCTGCGATCTCGTATTGACTAGCCCAGAAGTCAGCCGAATTCATGGCAGAATTGTGCGTCTCGACGGTGCCTATTACTTTGTGGATGTGGGCAGCACGTCAGGTTCATTGCTCAATGGCGAAATTGTGCCCGTTGATGACCCGCGACAAGTCTATGCAGGCGACTTAATTCAACTTGGAGAGACCTTTCTGCATATTGAAGATCTGGCCGCTCCCTCTTCAGAAGTAGCCGCGATCGACCCTGCCCTGATGTTGCCTACCCATGAATGGGCCCAGGAAGATCTGATTTGTCACTGTTGTCGCATTATTGACGAAACGACTGATGTCAAAACATTTTGTCTGGTGGCGGAGCCTTCTGTCTTGTTTCAATATAAGCCGGGTCAATTTGTCAATCTAGAAGTCGAGATTAATGGGAAGCCCGTGTTGCGCTCTTACTCAATCTCTTCGTCACCGACTCGACCTTATCATCTGATGCTGACGGTCAAACGAGTGCCCAGTCCGCCCGATCGACCCGATTTAGCACCTGGACTGGTGTCTAACTGGCTGCATGATCATCTCAAAGTGGGCGATCGCGTCAAACTCATCGGCGGCCCAATGGGGCACTTTACCTGTCTGCCCAAGCTGCCTGCCAAAGTGTTGATGATCTCAGCCGGGAGTGGCATTACGCCAATGATGTCAATGGTGCGCTGGATACAAGACACAATGGCAAACTGTGATGTTGTTTTTTTCCATAGTGCAACGTCGCCCGAAGATATTGTGTTTCGCTCAGAGCTAGAAACGATCGCGGCTCAAATGCCCAACCTGCAATTAGCCATCACCATCACTCGACCTTCGCTGAGACATCCCTGGATGGGGCTGACCGGACGCATTTCTGAGCCAATGTTAAAGCTAATGGTGCCAGATTTTTTGGAGCGATCGGTTTACGTCTGTGGGCCGAGCGGTTTTATGCAAGGCGGGCGATCGCTGTTAGAAGGCATGAAGTTTCCCATGCAAAACTATCTAGAAGAAAGCTTTGGCGGGCGATCCACTTCGATCAAGCCAGCCGTAAAGCCAGTTCGAGAGAGCGAAATCCCCGAAACAAAGTTTTTCAGAGCGGCAGCACCGATGGCCATCGCACCCTCCACAAATGGAAAGAGTGCCCACACGAGCGAGCCAGCGTTTGCCCCAGTGATTCACTTTATTCAGTCCGATCGCCGAGTACAGGTAGATGGGACGGCTTCGATTTTAGAAGTCGCTGAACAGGAAGGGATTCAAATTCGTTATGCCTGTCGAGTGGGGGCTTGCGGAGCTTGCAAAGTGGAGGTGCGTAAGGGAGAAGTGCGCTATGCCAGTCCGCCGTCTGCTTTGAGCAGTGCCGATCAGCAAATGGGTCAGGCGTTGGCCTGTGTAGCTTGTCCGGTGGGGTCTGTGGCGATCGAAGCTTAGATGAACGTGAATTCGATCTCAGTACAGGACAACAGCTTGCAATAATTCACCGGGAAAGGGTTTCCTGTTACCACATTGACGTTCCAAGTTCAACCTTGCGACTGCCCCATGCTATTGCTTGCTATTATCCCTCCCAACGGGTCTATTGAGTGACCGAAGCCAGTCGCAGAGCTAAAGAGAAACTAGATCGAAACTAGATCAATAACGCATCTAACCGTTCAGATCCAGAGTTTGACTTGGGAATTAGCCGAGCGATCGCCATTTGTCTATCTGTAGAGCGTTACCGATCGCCTCCCTCACATGAGCTAATAAAGGAAAGACCGATCGCTAAACTGCCATGACCTCGACAGAAACGACGCATAAACCTAACAAAACGATCATTCCGACGGCACCTTTACCTGACCCGATCGCTCAAACCATTGATGCGGTGATTGCGCTGCATACCCAGTCTGAAAAATCGCTCTCATCCCATCAGCGCATTGTTGAAAGCATTACTGCATTCTTTAGTCGTCCCGTCTTTCTCTATTGCACGCTGCTGGTTTTGGCCCTGTGGATTATTCCCAATCTGGTATCACCTCGCTTTGGCTTACCTCAGTTTGATCCGCCACCCTTTCAATGGTTAGATGTATTGCTGGGAGGTGGTTCGTTTTTGATGACGATCGGCGTGTTAATTGCCCAAAAGCGACAGGAAAAACTATCTGAACAACGCGCTCAATTAAGCCTGCAACTCAACCTATTGTCCGAACAAAAAATCGCCAAAATCATTGCCCTTTTAGAAGAACTCAGAGAAGATTTACCCAACGTGCGAAACCGACTCGATCACGAAGCCGAAGTGATGAAACAAGCTGCCGACCCCGAAGCGGTGATCACTGCCTTAGAAGAGACTTTAATTTCAGAGTTGGCAGACCTTCAGCAAGCAGCAAAAGAGAACGTTAATTGAACGCAGAACTCATCTGAAAAATTGCTGGTCTAATTTAGTTTGAGAAACAATACGGCCATTTTTGATCACGGTACGATCGCTCGGTGTGGCTCCGATCGCTTCAGTCACAGAGGCTACGTTGAGAATCACTAGATCGGCTAGTTGTCCAACTTGCAGACCGTGTTCAGGAAGTCCGATCGCTTTGGCTGCCAAAGTAGTGGCCATTTCTAGACAGCGATCGTGACTGGTGGCCGTTCCCATTTGCAACACTTGAGCCAACAGCGTACAGATTTTTAGTAAATCACCATCACCAAACGGAGTAAACAGATTTTGCACGTTATTGACTGCAAGACCGACATTCACTCCCATCTCAGCTAAATGATTGACAGGCGCGACACCCCGCCGAACGTTATGCGTATCTTTGCGAGACATCATATACAAATCAGAAGCAGGCAGCGCCAAAATCGAAATTCCTGCTTCTCGGATTGCGGGAGCGATCGCACTAAGTTCCACTGGAGACAATGCAGCTAATTTAGTCATGTGACCCAGACAGACACGCCCCTGCCAACCGCGACGACACGTTTCCTCAATCACAAAGGGCAACGTCAAAGGCTTGTCATCATCTAAAAAATCTAAATGGAAGTCAACATCGCAATCAAACTCCTGAGCAATGTCAAATACAATGCGAACGTTTTGTTCTGGATCAGGATCGACGTAAGGGGCAGACCCGATCGCATTCCCGCCGATCGCTAGTGCTTGTCTCAACAGTTCCACTTGACCCGGTTGATTAGTAATGCCTTCTTGAGCAAACACCGCTAATTGCAGCGTTATCCCCCATGCATATTCTTGACGAAGCGGTAAGAGTGCTTTGATGGCGGTCAACCCGATCGCTGAATCAACTTCAACATGACTTCTCATAGCAGTGGTACCGAAGGCGATCACTCGTTTGATCACTCGTCTAGCTCTGGTTTGAATATCAGCGATCGTAAATGTCTGCTTTGCCTGCAACGTTTGCGACATTGCTTCTGCAAAAGTTCCTTCAATGCTGTGACAGCGATCGAGTAACAGCGCTTTGTCTAAATGAAAATGGGCATCCACTAATCCGGGAATCACTAATTTGTGCGCTGCGTTGATCGTGTCCGTTGCAGAATCAGGAATAGAAGGGGCAATACAGGTGATGCGATCGGCAACAATGCCAATATCCCAAAACCCCGTTTTTTGAGGAAGGCAAGCTTGTGTAATTTTGAGATCCATAACAGCGGTTTGAACGATCGTTAAAGAATTAGTATTTTACTGTCGTTTAAAATAAGCTGCTCATGCTGGAATACATTACCTTACCTGATCACAGACTGCCGCCCTTGGGGCCGTTTTGTCATGCCGTTCGCGCTGGAGACTTGCTGTTTGTGACAGGACAATTAGCCGAAGATCCAACTACCGGAGAAATAATTGTGGGCACGATCGAGCAGCAAACCCAACAGGTGATGGAAAATCTGCAACAGGTTCTCACCCACGCGGGCACCGGGTTCGATCGCATCGTCATGGCACGAGTGTTCATCACCAACCTGCGTCATCTACAGACCGTGAACGAGATTTATTCCTCTTATTTTGGCGATCGCCGCCCCGCCAGAACCACGATCGGCGTAATGGGATTAGCTGGATTAGGCGACATCGAAATTGACCTGATCGCCTACTGTGGAGACTGATTATCTGACTCTCCCCAAACCCCAATCCCGCTGCCTCACGTCACATTTCAACAAATCGAGCGTTAGATTTCTAAGATCACGGTTGTAGGAACCTGTGTCGATCGATACGTGCCCAAATCGCTGGATCGTATCTCTCACTACGGTTTTGCGACAAACCGCCTCGATCACAGGCCTAATAATCTGCGTAGAGATAGACGCTTCTGAGTGCTGGTTTGAATAAACTCTTAGATAAGAACGTGAAATGACTTAGCGAAAAAAAATAGAAAAACTTATGCAACTCCAAATTGAGTGTCGTAATCCATCTCTCAAACGCAGTATCTGTTGTATCTGTGACCAATCCTTTGAAGCAAAAGAAGCCAGAGTCATTGTTTGCGACGATCAAGGTATCGGCTGTGGTGAAGTCTGTTCTGGATGCATTCACAAAGGATATGGCTGGATCAACGATCGCTTCTCACAACTCCATGTCCCCGTCAAATCAGTTCGTAAACCTCGGATGCACTCGCACAAAAACCTACCGATCGGAGCTTAACAAGCCAAAAGGTATCGAATGATGAATGTGGAATGCAGACCTTAGAATCTGTCCCCATTCGTCATTCCATCCTCGTAATTTGAGCCATTTCTACCGACCGGCCAGTCCTTCAGGTCAACAATTTCACTTTAAGCTGCTCGTTAAAGAGCAAAGAAAAGGCTGTAGAAGAGTTGAGGAATGTTGATAGATTGTTCTTTAAATTGAATGCTCTATTTGAACGATCGCCTCAACCCTTCTATCACACCAGCATCATCAAACTGTGCTAATCGACAGGATGACCATAGTTGCGTGAGTTTTTAAGATTAGTCGAGTCGTCCGCCGCTTGTTTGGCGCGAGATTGATTGTTATCTTTGGGCTGATCAACCTCTCTGCCCTGCGAATCGACATAGTGAGCATTCGTCGATCGATTGGGTTTAGCAGGTTCGCCTTCACTAACAACAACATTCCGCTTCCCTTCATAGAGAGTTTTCTGCTTCTCGGCAGGGTTTTCGGGTGCCCCAGGTGCCGAATCAGCTAAAGCAGAATTTCCACCCACCACCAGCAGACCGACTAGCAACGCCACTAGCACAACTCGCCGTAGCAAATGAGAGATGTGTTGAATCATATTCATGCAAGATTCCTTTAAAGTTAATATCTGTGCAACATGAATGCTAAAAAGGATCGATCGCGCTAACGTCTTTCCAGAGACAGGTTATTGTCAAAGGATTGGTTGTAGACCGATAAATAGTTGTCATTCAATTAACGTTAAATAAACATAAGAAATCCAACATCAAAAACCACCGTTCTTCATCCCTCATCCCTCATCCCTCATCCCTCATCCCTCCCATGCCTCCCCATCCCCTCCCCGCTACCTGGATCACCTCTGAAAACTTTCGCCCTTATGGTCAAGTGATCCAGGCTGCTCAAGACGGAAAATCCTATGATGCCGAAGATGCTCAACTCCAGCTTGAGAATGGGATTCCCCGGTTTTATATCATGCGGTTACACCAGCGCGGACGAACGTTTCATCGGATCACGCGCCACACGCAATGCACTCAATGCCTCGGCTCTCTAGAAGGCAAAGAATGGCTAATAGCCGTTGCGCCTCCTCAAAACACTAGCCAGCCAAAGCTCCAAGAAATTCAAGCCTTTCGCATTCCCGGCAACTGCTTTATCAAACTAGACGTAGGCACCTGGCACGCCGGCCCTTATTTTGATACAGACCACATTGATTTCTACAATTTAGAACTTAGCGATACCAACATCACCGATCACGAAACCTGTGATCTTTTGCAACTTTATGGCAGTGAGTTTGAAATGATATAGGCGATCGCTCACCTCATCTTTCAACGACTCTCTTGTTTGGGCGATACTTTTGGCGAGTCTCTATGCTGATCAACCTTCACGCCCTGGGTTTCAACGGTTGCAGTGCCATATACCTCAAGAGCAACATCTACCAGTTGAGTCAAAGTCTGCTGATCAAAAACCCTACCTATCAGAACGACCACCCTACCGCGTTGAGTGACTTGTAGGCGATCGAGGTCTTTAGCCTCAAACTGCTCAC
Organism: Phormidesmis sp. 146-33; assembly: GCF_052939515.1. Classification (NCBI taxonomy): domain Bacteria; kingdom Bacillati; phylum Cyanobacteriota; class Cyanophyceae; order Leptolyngbyales; family Leptolyngbyaceae; genus Phormidesmis; species Phormidesmis sp. 146-33. Next base: position 3,203 of record NZ_JBJPHU010000138.1, on the reverse strand, counting down.
AAAAAGCCAGGCTGACCCGTTTTGCTAACCCACTATGGTCATACTCACCGTCCACGCCAACTCGCTCAGGCGGGATCACTTTAAACAATGGTTCAGGGGTTGCAGGCAGGGCATTAACCCGTCTTTCACTCGAAACGATTAAACTTGACCCTAATTCTGGCGATTGCACCCAAGTCATAGCTTTTTTTGTTAGTTTGAGATGATTGCTAATTTGGCATAACTCGACAAGGACTTTGAGCGATCACACGAGGAACTATCCAACACGGATTTATCTCGCGTTCAGCCCTTCCTCAGATCGCACGCTCGCCCATTGCTCTTCCTCATTCATTAAAGGTTTGCGAGAGATTTTGAACAATCTGTCATCAGATAGACGTTGAAAATGAGTCTAAGAATACATGGAAAGCTAAATAACCGTGAATTCGATAAGGCTGCTCACTTTGTTTGCTAGCTCCCTAAATCCCCGCTGTGAAGGACTTTGAATCAAAAGTTCCGTCTCAAAGTTTTCCAGAATGGCGCGTTAAATTAGGCAGCAGAATAAAGCAACAAAGTCAAAAGCTCCATCAAACTGACGATCAGCACAACGAACAATTACACGATCTTTCTCCAACAATCTAACAGTTTTTTTGCGAGAGGAGGCTTTGACTTGAGAACATCACCCTATTGAGGGATGAATTGTTAAGGTAGATTGTATGGAGTAGTACTAGGGGCGAAACTGCACCAAGCTTCTATCGCACCACCTGTCGCATGTAATTTCCCCAAAGTTGAGCCGCTTGACCACTGTTGCCTCCTGTGGGCGTGTTGTTGTCATTGCCCAGCCAGACTCCTGTGACGAGTCCCCCGTTAGGAATGTAGCCAACAAACCAGAGGTCAACGTTGTCGTTAGTGGTGCCCGTTTTGCCTGCTTCTCCAAGACCTAGCGCCGCACTTCTACCTGTCCCGCTTTGGACAACCCCCTGCAAAATAGTCGTCATCGTATCAGCCACTTCAGGCTCCAAAACTTTGACCTGATTGTTGCCATCTTGATCAGCAGAATAAATAACGCGGCAGGTATTGAGATCTCGGCGATCGCTACAATCACCACTATCCAAAATCCGCCTGATGGTACGCGGACGACTGCGAATCCCTTGATTTGCCAACACGCCAAAGGCTCCGGTCAACTCCAGCGGGGTCACTTCACTTTGTCCCAAAACGAGTCCCGGAACCGCCTTGAGTTTGGACTGAATGCCCATCCGCTGCGCCGTTTGAATCACTTTATCCAACCCAACTTCTTGAGCCACTCGCAAGGCAATCACGTTTTCCGACCGCGCCACCCCCGTATACATATCCAGACTGCCGCCCCCACAGCCCTCAAAATATTGACCGCTCCAGTTTAATGGGGCACAAGAATAGGAGTTGTTGGGAGAAATGCCCTGCTTGATCGCGGTGGTGTAGCTAAAAATTTTGAAGGTCGATCCGGGTTGACGCTCGGCCTGAGTCGCCCGATTAAACTGGCTTTCTTGATAGTCAACGCCGCCGACCATCGCCCGCACTTCGCCCGTTTTGGAGTCGATCGTCACCATCGCCCCTTGCGAGTAGCCCGCGCTGGCCCCATTCGTGACAACCGCATTTTGTAGGGCAGCTTCGGCTTTGGCCTGCATCTTGACATCCAGCCCGGTTTGGACGATAAAATTGCCTTCTTGAGCCAGTTGTTTACCCAGCAGTTGTTCTAATTCGTCAAAGACGTGGCTGTAGTAGTAGGGCGCGATCGTACTCTTTAGCTCTTCACGGGCAGCGGGACTGATGTCAATGCGCGATCGTCGGGCCCGTTGGGCTTCTTCTTGCGAAACCATGCCTTGCTCGGCCATGCGACTGATCACGCGATCGCGGTAGTCGATCGCCGCCTGATAGTTGCGAACTGGGTTGAAGCTGTTGGGCGCTGGCAAAATCCCCGTCAGGGTTGCCGATTCTGAAAGGGTGAGATCTTTAGCAGACTTGCCAAAATAAAACTGGGCAGCATCTTCAAATCCATAGGTGCCACTGCCTAGATACACCCGATTGAGATAAGTCAGCAGCAAAAATTCTTTACTATAAACCGTCTCCAACTTGAGGGCGACGGCTGCTTCGCGGAGCTTGCGGGCGGCCGAATCTTGACGACCTACGTAATCTGGGACAAGATTGCGCGCTAGCTGCTGAGTGATCGTACTGCCTCCCTCACGAATTTCACCGCCGCGAATATTGGTCACAAAGGCTCTGGCAGTGCCGATCGGGTCAACGCCCAAATGCCAGTAATAGCGCGTATCTTCAGAAGCCAACAGCGCTTTGGGCAAATAGGGTGAAAATTCTCGAACTTGAGCCAACTCTGTATGACGCTGAGTGCGCGGAGTCCGCAGGGTTTGCCCTTCTCTGGAATACACGATCGTCGGCCCTTGCACTGAGACTGGCAGAGGATAGACGGAAAACTTTTGCCATTCAATGCCGATCGCGGCTACCGTAATCGCCGTCACTCCACTGACCCCATACAGCCCGTAGCGGATGGCTTTGATGTACCAGGGAGCCGGATCTTTGTACTGCAAGCGGACGGCGGCGGCTAACTCTGGTGGCCCCAGCGAGAGAATATCACCGTCGTAAAGCGTTTTGGTCTGGAGTCTGCGCTTGCCGCGATAAATACCGTTGGTCGAATTTTCGTCCCTGATTTGAAAGTGAGTGCGCGTTGGCAACCCCAAAAATTTGCGCCGTTTTTCTCGATGCAGAGAGACATGCACCTGACTGACGACCGGATTTCGCACCACAATGTCACAGGATTTAGAACTGCGCCCCAGCAGATAGCGATCGCCCAACAAGGGATACGCTTCTGCCTTAGAAGCATCTGCATCCTGTACCAATAACTCCGGCACTCTGGCATTGGGTTTGAGCTTGAGCCTAGTAAAGTTGATTTTGGCGATCGTCTGTACCGCTTGCGTCAGACTGCCAAGAATGGTTTTTGATTTACGCGACTGTGGCGGCTGATGGGGCGGTGGATGAGGAGGCTGAGTCATGGGTGCATCGCAAGATAAGTCAGTATAAATTACGCCTTCAACAATGCTAGACAGATTTTCTGATTCATTCTAATGAATTTAGTGCCCAAGGTGAGAGAATTCTGAGTTTGAGCGTCCGTCGATCGCAAATTGACCTTATACCAAATCAACCAACAAATGATACTCATAAAAAATCAGTTAATTAACCGA
>NZ_JBJPHU010000017.1:0-85956 GCF_052939515.1 Phormidesmis sp. 146-33 | reverse complement strand
AGGTTTTCTTGGGAAATCCCACTCTCCCGACTACACTTCAACCTGAGTAGTTACCCTAATTCACGTATTGATCCCCTTCAGACACCTTTAGATTAGGAAATGCTTTATCTTTTCGCTATCTGATTCTTGCGGAACTGTCACATTCTTAAGACAAGTTGCTAAACAAAGTAATGACAAAGAATCTATCCAAAGATAGAGAAAGTTCGTTCTCACCTCATTGGGTGAGTTGGAGAAAGAATGCGATTCTATAGAATCAGTTTCGCTGTACGTTACGCTAAGGAAGCTAATATTTTGAGTTAGCTTTCATACTGGAACACAAGCTTCACATCTTTAAAAGAGCTATCTAATCAATGAGAACAATTTTAACTGATCGCCTGCAAGCCATGCCAAAAGCGGAAATTCACGTTCATTTAGTGGGTGCGATTGACGCTGAAATTGTTTATCAGATGGCACAAAAGAATCGAGTAGAACTACCTGTAACTTCATTGGAGGAATGGAAGTCGTTCTATCAGTTCCGTGATTTAGCTCATTTTGTTGAGGTTTATACCATTGCCAGTCGCTGTATCCAAACACCTGAGGATTATGTGTTGATTGTTGAGCAATTCCTTAAGCACCAATCAAAGCAAAATATTTGGTACAGCGAAGTCCATTTTGGAACAACACTCCACCTGAATAAATTCTCCAATGAAGAACTCATTCATGCGCTAGAAACAGGAGCAGTAAGGGGAGAAACCAAGTATGGCAGCCGCGTCAAGTTTATTGCAGGTATCTCTCGCCATCAACCGCATTTGCAAAAGCAAGCTTTGGAGTGTGCTTTGCTTGGCAAAGAAAAAGGAATCATTGTCGCCTTGGGTCTTGCAGGATTAGAGACAGGATACCCGCCAGAAGATTATCTCGAAACGTTTGCAGAGGCAAAACGGCAGGGGTTACGAGTCGTTGCTCATGCGGGTGAAACAGAGGGCGCAAAGAGCATTTGGGGCGCATTGAAGAATTTACAGGCTGAACGAATCGGTCACGGAATTCGATGCTTGGAGGATGATGCTCTAGTTGAAGAACTCCGAATCTTACAAACGCCACTTGAAGTCTCGCCTCAAAGCAACTATTGTCTTGGTGTCGTGTCGCGTTCTCATCCACATCCCATTCGCCAGATGATTGATGCTGGACTTTATTGCACACTTAACTCTGATGATCCACCAATGTTCGACACTAATTTGGTGAATGAATATTTGACTCTAGCAACTCAAGGTTTTTCCTGGAAGGAACTATGGCAGTTAAATCTCAATACTCTGGAAGCTACGTTTTTGAGTGAAGCAGAAAAAGTAGCATATCGTATCAAATGGCAGGATTTTCTGGAGACAGCCTCGGGATTGGTTAACCTAAGCAGGTAGGTCACCCCACCTGCTTAGGTTAACCAATCCCTACGTCAGCGATGAGACAGAGTGATGTCATCCAGTGTTTACATCATCTGGCGGATTGGGCGGACAATCACTTCATTGACATCAACATCGTCCGGCTGAGACACAGCGTATAAAACGGCTCTGGCGATCGCCTCTGAGGGAAGTGCAGTTTTGCGAAGTTCTTTTAACAAGTCTTTGGATGACTCATCGGTGATATCGGAGCCAAGCTCAGTGTCAACGACACCCGGAGATATGGTAGTGACGCGAATAGTTTGTGATTCCTGCCGCAGTCCTTCGGAAATTGCCCAAACCGCATACTTAGTTGCACAGTAAACTGCCGCAGTGGGTACTACCACATGGGCACCAATAGACGCCGTATTGATGATTTGCCCGCTGCCTTGCGCTTCCATAATCGGTAGCCCCGCCGCAATACCATTCAATACGCCCCTGATATTCACATTAATCATGTTGTCCCATTCCTCGACTTTGAGGGCATTCATCGGAGATAGGGGCATCACACCTGCATTGTTAAAGATGACATCGACGCGACCAAATTTGTCTTTGGTAAACTCAACAAATGCTTTCACATTGTCGCGATCGGTCACATCGACCGCTTTGCATTCTGCTGTACCACCGGATGCGTGAATCTCCTCGACTAGCTTTTCTAGCTTGTCTGTTCGCCGTGCCCTCAAAACGACTTTTGCACCATTTTGGGCGAGCAGTTTCGCGGTGGCTTCACCGATACCGCTACTGGCTCCAGTAATAACAATCACTTTATTTTCTACATTCAACATGATGGTTCTCCTGAGTGTTGAGATGGATTGGAATTAAATAGACTGACCACCAGAGACTTCAATTCTCTGGGCATTCACCCAGCGATTGTCTTCGGATAATAATGCTGCAATCGCCCCGCCGATATCATCCGGAAGACCCACACGACCCAGAGCCGTTTGCGAAGCGAGGAAGTTGTTAATCTCTGGATTGTCCCGCACTGCACCGCCTGCAAAATCTGTTTCGATCGCGCCCGGAGCCACAACATTGACAGCAATCTGTCGGTGTCCTAGTTCTTTTGCCATATATCGAGTCAAGACCTCGATCGCGCCTTTCATGCTGGCATAAGCTGAGTAGCCCGGCAGCGTAAAGCGAGCCAGACCCGACGAAAGATTCACAATCCGTCCGCCGTCCTTAAGCAGTGGCAGCAGCTTTTGGGTGAGGAAGAAAACGCCCTTGAATTGGATGTTCATCAAACGATCAAAATCGTCTTCAGTGGTTTCGGCAAACGGCTTATGGATTCCAATTCCCGCATTGTTCACCAGAAAATCAAACTGCTCGGTCTGCCACGTATCCTGAAGTGTTTGTTTGACCTGTGCCACAAATTCATCAAAGGTTTTTGTGTTGGCAGTGTCTAATTGCAGGGCAGCGGCTTTACCACCGATTTCTGCAATCTCAGAGACAACGCGACTTGCTTCTGCCTCGCTGCTGCGATAGGTCACGATCACATCGACTCCTTTTTTAGCAAGCGCCAACGCAGTATTTTTGCCCAGTCCTCGGCTTGCTCCTGTGACCAACGCGATCTTTGTGTTGTTTGTCATGGTTATTCTCCTTACTGAAGTTTTGGAAGTCGCTTTAGCTCAGCGACATGGCGACCAGCACTAATTCCTCGGCGAAACTCTTGCCCATAAATCGTTGAACTCTTGCATATCCAGAAAGGCGATCGCTTCGATTGCTTTGCCGTCCTGCATTCTGAAATACCAGGTGTAGGTGTTCCGATAAGGTCTGCCGTCCCCGGCGGTCGCGGCTCCATCCCACAGAGCAATGACCATATCGCCATCTGCCCAGATGCCGCGTACGGTTGGCACGATTGGGGTCGATAATCGGGCACTGGTTGGGTTAATGACTTGCTCAAGTAACGCTTGCTTGCGATAGGTTCCCGCAGTTGCGCCAGTGCCCGTAATCGTCCAGGTTGCCTCTGGAGCGAGCAGGTCGAAGAAGTTGCCAGTTCTGTTGCGCCAACCGTCAAAATACTGCCGGACGATTTCCTTGTTGCGCTGTTCGATCATCTGAGTCTTCTGTGCGTCTGTTTGATCGGACTGAGTTGCCTGAGCCAAATCTATGAGCGCTGGAAACGGATCGAGGGCAGGCTGGTTATTCAATACGGGCGAGTCATGACTTGGCTCAAACGCAGTCCCATTCGACTGAAAACCTGCCTCATCCGTGCGAGCTTGCGTCATCGCCGGAATAGCCAGCAGCCCAATCAGCCCTGTGCCAATGAAAATCTGACTTAAATAACGCATCATCTCAATCTCCTGAAATTTTCATGCAATTCGAGTCGTTGTTGCTCTACGAGGGGGAGACATAGACAACAACCTTACCGATGTGGCAACCGCTGGTGAGATAGGTTAAGGCTTGCTTGAAATGTCGGGTGCTTCAACCGCGCTCGGATGCAACCAGATCTCCAATGATTTTTCACTTTCACTTGCTGTTCAATGTGTTGAAGGGCTTATCTTTCTCGGTAAAAAACATAGCCGCCGTGATAAAGTACGCCGTCACGAAACTCGCCATCGGCGGTAAATCCGGTATCGTCCCAGTAATCAATGCGATTTCCTGTTATTTCATAGCGTCCCTGATACGCGCTCTCTCTGTCGCCGCGAGCTTCGTCGTAACGGTTGTTAGGTAGAAGTTCATGGCGGATATAACCATCTTGCGTAACCCACATTCCGACGTAAAGGTTACTGGTTTGGGAGGCTGCCGTATTAGCTTGATTTAGATTCATCGTTTGGCGATTGCTAAAGGCTTGAGGAGATGGAGAAACTGACGGGAATTCAGTAGCAGAAGCTTCTACGGAGGGTTCTGGCGCAGGTGCTTCTGCCTTAGATTGAGGAGTACAGCTTACCAATGCAAAAGCTCCCAAACTGATCGTCATTATCAATGTTTTGAGCATCGATTGTGTTTTCATGCCAGACCTATTTTGTATCAATATGGTTTGATGCTGAACTTGTGTTCTGAGCCATCCAACCGTAGTGCCGATGGGTTATTTTCAACCGTCCAAACCGATCGTTTGCAGCCTGACGGCTGCGAAGTCTGCGGCCCGATCGGTAACATCTAATTACAAGGGCAAGATCTGATCGCCGAACCGCAGTTAGAGACGGTTGTACTCGAATAGTTTCATCCTATAAGCAAGCATCAGGAGGCTAAAATGCACAAACCTCGCAGATGATTGCCTAATCCTCTCAAAAGATGCAGGCAAAGCAGAAAGATTTCCTATAATGATTGCATGAGCAAGGCTACATCAATTAGGAATCCAGTATGACGATTGATACACTCAGCCACAAGAGCGCGATCGATAAATGTGCAGAACTAGCGGCACTCATCGATCGACACACAGACAGCAAGGGAGACATTTATCATCCAACTGCGATCGATCCCTTAGTCTTCTTTGTGCGATGCGATACTTGTAAATCCATCCAAACGGTCAGCGAACCGTTGTTCGCTATGGTGGTGCAGGGCGAAAAGAAATTATCGCTAAATGAGGAAATCTTTCAATATGGTGTTGCTCAATATTTGGTGATGTCAGTGGATTTGCCGTTGAGCGTTTGCATGATCGAGGCGACACCCGATCAACCCTATCTCGGCTTGAAGCTGAAGCTAGACCCAGTTCAACTCTGTGAGATTATTGCTCAAACAAACCCAGACGACGATCGCAAAGAAAACTCGGTCAGAGGCTGGTGCGTTAGCGATGCCAATCCGTCTTTACTTGATTGCGCCATCCGGTTAATCAACCTGTTAGAGACACCACAGGATATCCCGTTTCTCGCCCCGATGATGATCCGCGAAATTTATTACCGTCTACTCACCGATCACCAAGGTGAAACTGTTCGTCAGGTTGCCACCGCTGGCAGCAACATGCAGCGAATTGCAGAAGTAATCGGACAAATTAAGGCAGAGTTTAGCCAGCCGCTGCGGGTTGAGGATCTCGCTGAGCAAGCGAATATGTCTACGGCATCGTTCCATCGCCATTTCAAAGCAGTCACCTCAATGAGTCCGCTGCAATACCAAAAACAATTGAGATTGTTAACCGCGCGTCAGATGATGCTGGCGGAGGCGATCGATGCAACTCAAGCTGCTTATCAAGTTGGATATGAGAGTACTTCGCAGTTCAGCCGCGAGTATGCCCGCATGTTTGGTGCGCCGCCTATCCGGGATGTTGAACGTTTACGGACAACCGAAACAGTACTCAGTAGGTGAACGGAATTAAACGTAGTGATGGAGGCAAGCTGAAGAGCCGCCCATCAAGGTTGTTCCAGCCATGCCAACTCTCCTGCTGCGCGTTGATCGGTCTACGTCATAGGATCATTCTCAATGAAATGCTGATTTGTAATCGACTTCAGGTGGCAATGCATCAATAGACTGCAAGATAGCGCGCGAAATTCTCTCGCGTTTGTATAGATCGTCCAGACGGTTAGGTGTATCTATATTTAAGGCAAAGAATACTGGACCTGTGGGCCATTCGACCCAGCCAACCCACCAGCCCCATCTGCCTTCCCAGCCTGTCTTAGCGCGTAGAATCCAATTCTGATCTGCTTCAACGATCATAATGTCCTTAACCGGACGCTGCTGTTCAACGCTGAAAGGTAGTTCGTTCTAATACAGTTTTTGTAGAAAATAAATTTGCTCTTGTGCCGAGATTGCTAGCCCTCCATCAATCCAGTAAGCACCTTCACTAGTACTTGGGTCTGCGTTCCCGTAATCAATTTGTGTCAGATATTTTCTTGCTTTCGCTTCTCCGATTTCGTTAGCAAAAATTTCGTAAACCCAAACGGCTGAGTTTCGCATAGCTGAGCGCAAATTTTGATCCTGATTGTGTGGAGCGAAGTCCCTCTCCACTCCATCCCATTCAAAAACTTGAAATTCATCACGAACAACACCAGCATCAAGTGCAAAGAGAGTATGTGGGATCTTGAATGTTGATGCTGGCGAATAGCGTCTGTTTGCGCGCTCCTGGTTATAAACCCACACATGTCTAGTGTCTTCGCGCTGATCTGATATGGCAATCGTGCCCTGAGCTTCAAAATCTTCAAAAAATCTGCTCCAGTCAGGTTGCTCTTCTACCTCTGTGACATTTAATGGTAGTTCGTCGCTTGTGAAGAGTTCAGTCTCCAGGGCTTTCGTTTGCTCATCTAGTCGAAGAGTATCAATCCTTGGGGACAATTTAGCCAAGATGGGCTGTACGAATACCACAGTACTCACAGTCAAGCATACGATCCAGGGAAAGCGGTGTTTCATACTATTTAGTCCTTGCTAGCCTAAGAAGCTATACTACCCACACAAGCGACAAGCGAGAATCCCAGACAAATTTCAAAGTTTCTACGGACTTTTCTCTGGGAGATACTAAAGCGGCACCAGGTAAGCTTTGCATTACCACCAAAATCTCTCAACCGTCCACTTCACCGACTTGTTATACCTCAATCGAGAAGCACAATCGAGGCATAAATTAAAGGCACTTCGTCTTAAAGCTTAGGGGAGAGTTAGAATTTCTACCCCTTCCTCAGTCACAGCAACGGTGTGTTCAAACTGAGCAGAGAGTTTTTTGTCTTTCGTAATCACAGTCCAACGATCCGCGAGAGATTTAAGCTCATAAGTCCCTTCGTTTAGCATAGGTTCAACTGTAAAAACCATTCCTGGACGCAGCTTCAACCCACTGCCTCGTTTGCCATAGTGAGGAACTTGAAACTCTGTATGCATCTGCCTGCCAATGCCATGTCCAACCATGTCTCGAACAACTGAGAATCCACTTGCCTCCGCATATTCTTGAATTGCAGCGCCAATATCACCCACTCTTGCACCAGGCTTGATTTCAGCAATTCCTCGCATCATGGATTCTTGAGTGGCTTCAACCAGTTTCCGGGCTGTTGTGGATACTTGACCCACTAGAAATGTTCTAGACGTGTCGCCATGATAACCTTCTAGTCTGGGGGTTACATCGATATTGATGATATCGCCGTTTTTAAGAATTTGCTTTGGGTTTGGAATTCCATGACAAACCACTTCATTCACGCTGGTGCAAATGGAACCTGTAAACGGGGGATGACCAGGAGGAGCATAGCCAAGTGTGGCACTGATAGCATCATGAGCTTGCATCCAACGTGCTGCCTCATCATTTAAAGCTTGCGTACTCACTCCAGGTTGCACCATTGGTTCGAGATAATTGAGGAGATTTGCAGCAAGTTGTCCAACACGGCGCATCTTGTCCATTTCTCTGGCTGAGAGCAAGACAAGCCCCCGATTAATTGACGGCTGCACGCGGTTGGCGGCGATCGAAAGCAAATTTTGATGGTTCATATCTAAAGTCTCCGTCACTCTTGCTAGACCATGCTAGCACAGCACGGTCTAGCACGGCATGGTCTAGTTTGTTGCTTGTATAATAGATATAACAAGAGAGTAAAAACAAAATTTGCTATGGGCGGAAAAACAGACTTAGACAGAGTGGTTGCTTACATTCCTTCAAAGTGGAAAAAGGAATTGGAAGAATGGGCAGAGGCAGATGAGCGCTCCGTCTCTTGGCTAGTTTCAAAATTAATTGATAAGGCTTTGCAGGAACGTCGAACGCAGCAAAGTCCTTCAAAAGTGGTGAATATGCGTTGAAGCCAGTGCTAGCAACTTTATGCAAACACAGAAATTGCTGCTCCGAAAATATGTAGATTGGGTTCCCCTATGCCCCACACAACACCGAGATCTTTCTGTACAGAGTAGATAAAATACCTGCTCCGCATAGTTTTTAGCTAGTGGGCAACGCCTACCCACTAGCTCTATCTAGCTCAAAAATGATCTGTGTCTTTAGAGTTGTTATTCTATCCGCTTGCTTCGCTCGGTGTAGAGCATCGCTGGCAACAGTGCTGCCGCTAATGCAAAACTCACGGAACAATTGCAGTAACGCGGATTTCAATCCGCATCGTTGGCAGTCCAAGAGCCGCGACTCCTACCTGTGTCCAAATTGGGGCATGGTTGGGCATGTAATGGCGATATAGCCTGACCATCACATCGTTGACCTCTGGGGGCAACCCGCCAACATGGTAAGAATTGACGTGGACAACGTGCTCCCAACCCGCCCCGGCAGTTGCCAGGGTTTGCTCTACGTTCCGAAACGCCTGAGCAATCTCGTCTGCGATCGCTTCAGGAATTTGCAGGTTGTCATCCCAGCCACCTTGACCTGATATCTCCACGCGATCGCCAATTTTTAGCGCTTGAGAGTAATGCAATTCATTTAGCATGTAGTCCCCATAACCGGGGGTGACAAAAAACTCGGGCTTATTCATGGTGTTCCTTTTTTTGTGGCAATTAATTCTTTTGATCCAGGTGCTGAACGTTCAGCCTATGCCAGCCAGCCACCAGGATCGGAACCGTGGACAAGTTGAATTCACAATTTTTTCACCAGTCAGAAATGCGGTAGATTACTGACTATTTCTGCTGAAGAAAGTCCAGCAACATGGGATTGACCTGATCAGCGTGAGTCCAGTTGATGGCGTGCGGCCCGCCAGGGATAATCTCAAGCTGACTGTTTTTAATCAGTTTCGGGAGTCTTGCGGCAGTGGATTCAAGTGGCAAAATGCGATCGGCATCGCCATGAATGATTAGGGTAGGTATATCAATCCGGGGCAGATCATCGCGGAAATCGGTGAGCCAGGACGGGACACAATCCAAAGTTCCTTTAGCAGAAGCCCCAGCTGCTACATTCCAGCAGGCTTGAATGGCATAGTTGCTGATGCGTTCGCCCAGCAGCACATCCACATTAAAAAATTCTCTGAAAAATTCAGAAAAGTAAGCGGGACGGTCTTTAACGATCGCTTTCATAATGCCATCGAAAACGCTCTGGTCAACGCCTTCGGGATTATCAGCGGTCTTCAGCAGGAAGGGCGGCACTGGAGCCATCAGCACGGCTTTTTGCACCCGCTTTGAGCCATAGTTGCCAAGATAGCGCGTGACTTCGCCGGTTCCCATAGAGAAGCCGACCAGCACAGCATCATGCAAGTCAAGTTTGGTTATCAGCGTGTTCAAATCGGCTGCAAAGGTATCGTAGTCATAGCCCAACGAGGGTTGGCTAGACGCACCAAATCCTCGGCGATCGTAGGTAATCACTCGATACCCCGCATTTAGCAGCACCAAGACCTGCTTTTCCCAGGAATGGCCGTTGAGGGGAAATCCATGAATGAGCACAATGGGTTGACCGGCCCCAAGATCTTCGTAATAGATATCAATGGTTGCAGAATTTTCTTGACCAACAGTCACACAAGGCATATTGACCTCCTAATGAACATCGCATGAGGTTCTTATCTGATTTAACCGAAGTGTAGTGAGTTCTAATGCTCGGTTTCTTTCAGATTCTTAGGGTAAATTGTCAGATTCTTAAGGTGTTAGCGAACCTGTTTCGGTGTTACTCCGGTGAATCGCTTAAACTGTTGCGTCAGATGGCTTTGACTGGAGAAGCCGACTTGTAGAGCGATGTCGGCGATCGCTAAATCTGTTCCCTTCAACATTACTTCTGCCCGTTCCACTCGCTGTTTAATCACATACTGATGCGGCGAAATCCCTATTACTTTCTTAAACAAGCTTGCAAAGTAAGTCGGGCTGATATTAACGACGCTTGCCAGTTCAGCCAAGGATAAATCTCGATTTAAATGAGCGTGGATGTAATCGATCGCCTGCTGCAACTGGGTATGAGTTAAGCGGTTGTTTAGTGATGCAATCGGTTTCGCTAGGGTCGAATAGCGCCGTAGTAAATGAATCACTAAAGTCTGAGTGAGTGATTCGATATATAATTGCCCCATCATCCCACCCGATTTCAACTCAGCGAACATTAGCATGCCAATCTGATGAAGTTGCAAATCTTGCTGACCAAAACAAGGCACGAGTTCAAACCGTTTTGAATCAATCTCAGAGACTTCAGCAACTTGTTGAATCAATTCCGGTTTTAAGCAAATGTGCAGCGGAGCACAAATGACATCACTCATATCTGGTGCTTGACACCAATAGCTCGGTTGTCCAGCTGGGACCAAAAGGCTGTCCCCTTGGTGGAGGGTTGATTCATGCAGGCGATCGTCGCGTTTTTGAACTAAAGGGGCAGGATCTCCCGTGTGAAAGTAGAGCCAGTGATCGGATAAAGCAGGAAGTTCCATTTCAAACGCTGAAGCAGGGCTTCGACACTGCTCCAGCAAAATGCCATTCCAGTTCATTTGGCGACTGGAGAACACCAGCGTTTTATTCCACTGGTGGCTGAGTTCGAGCGAGTTGAGCTGGTTGCTGGCCATGGAGCTTGCTCTCACCTTACAAAAATTAAAATTTTCCCAAATCGACTATGGTACAGAAAAGCGTTTGTCAGTCAGGAAGCCAAGATAACAACAAAAGTGTTAGATCATAAGCTAGCGATCAATACTTCTCTCCTTAGACAGACTTTTTCAACTCAGTCAGGAGCCGATCATTCAGCAAAATTGTTCCCGTCTATTACCTCTACGCTATCAATTTTATCAGCTTGTACTTGTAATAGATAGGACTGTTTCAACAACTCAGCGACTTCTTGCGCGATCGCAATCAGGGCATAGTTAATTTTAGAGTTATGGAGAGAATCAGTCTGAGGTAAAATCTCATGCTCAGAATAATTCTCGCGTTGTGATATTGAATGCGTCATAGGATTATTCTCGGTGGCTGATTTATGATCGACTGGTAAAGATTGTTTGTGTTGCGATACTGGTTTCATCATTAGCCTCAGTTTTGATGACGAAAGCTCTCGATTTGATGGTCTTAACGCTGCGAAAGCGCCAGACATTGCAGTATGATTAATGATCCGACCTTCTGTCTTTTTCCGTCAATATGATGTCGCCCAGTGCTGTGACTAAATTGCCTTCAGCGATCAAGTTTGCGACCTTAAACGTTGGTATTTATATGTATGTCTCTGTCATCCATTGGCGAACGTCTTCTTTGCAATCAAGGATCTTGTCGCCTGCAAACATACACTCCGCGTCGTCGGTGCAGAAGGACAAAAATTATTCATTTTCGATTTCTGCGAACGCTGCATTTGCTGCTTCTGAGATAGCTTTATTGTTCTCTGGCATCTGAATCTCCCCTGCGCATACCCGATGAAATACTTGGCCCTACCGGGGTTGATAACGCAACAGCCATTGCAGGAAAATTCCGGTAACGATGCCGTAGCTTAGCCAGCCTGATCCATAGATCAATGCTGTCGCGAATGGTGCTGGCAGTAACCCTGGCTGCAAAATGTACGCGACAGTTGAACTGCTTGCTCCTTGTAGTGCACCTCCTAAAGCACTGACCAGAATCCACCAATGCGCTTTACGGACAAATCGCCTCAAAATCGGAAATTGAGCCGCACCAAAAATAGCCAGTACAATCGGCTGTTTGACCAAATTCATCCAAAAAACATACCACGCGCCCAGCGTACTTAGGAATTGAATAAGCGGATCAAGGGTTACGTTAGGACTCACCAGCACTAGCCCCAAAGTCCATCCCAGTGTGCTAACCACTATCCACCAAAAGGCTTTAGGAATGTACTGGCGCAAAACGAGCCATTGGGCTGCGCCAATAAACAAACCTGTAAAAAATATGGTTGCTACAAGCTGAAATCCTGACGCTTCTAGTGCTCCGACGATCGCCCCCGCGATTGTAGTAGCCAATATCCACCAGAGCCACAGGCGAGGTGCGATCGCCAACTGTCGTGTTTCATCTTGCCTTGCATGCTGCACCATAATGCTCACCCCAGAGTTGCACTTCAACTCTATATATGTACTATTCGGCTCAACCCGTGCGAGAGCGGTTTTTATCAACAGAACTATGAATCGAGCGATTCGGGAATTTGCAGGTTGTCATTCCAACCACCTTGACCGGATGTCTCCACGCGATCGCCAATTTTGACCGCTTGCGAGTAGTGCAATTTATTCAGCATGTATTTCCCATAGCCGGGGGTGACAAAAAACTCGGGCTTATCCATAGTGTTCCTTGTGTAGTACGTTTGACTCTATCTCGCGTTGCTGAAACGAATTTGTTTCGGCATCATCCGATTTAGACACTAATGTTCGGAATTCACTTGCCTTATAATCACAATGTTTTCAGCAGACAGTAAAATACCTATTAGCCGCGAAAACGCCTGTAAAATAGCTTCCATCGTCCAGTTCTGACTCTGAAGCTCCCAGACCGTCACAATAATGTTCAATCCAATCACCAACGAGGATAGGATGACCGATGAATTGCGGCTGCGATAGAAGCGGATCGCTGTCTCCCGCCACAATGGGAAGGTGCTGAAAAGACAAACAAGGTAGGATACTCCTGCACTGACAAACAGGCTGGTTTGAAGACCCGAAGGCAGGCTTGGATATCCAATCGCGGTAGCTTCGCTTCACGCAATGTTCGCCGTCAGGCAAACTCCCAGCACCAGATATAGGAAAGTAAACAAAGTAAATCGTTTCATTCTTTCTCTTTCCGATAAAGCTTATTCTCTGTACCACACCCGCACACATTGAAAGCAATTGATTGCAAGACCCTGACTGATCATCACTGGGTGGAAAGCATTACTGGTCGTCAATCCGTAGACATCATCACTTGTGCCTTCAATCCGATCGGGTAAAACAACGGTTTCAACATTGATTACCTGTATCGTTGTACTTGCAATCCACTGATTGACCTCACTCACAACCTCAGAGAAGGATTCATACTCGGCAGGTCCGCCGAAGGGTCCCCGTTCAATAATTCGAGGCGCAAAATCTTTGTACTTAATCATTTGATTCACCATCTTAAAATTGTAGAGTTGACAATCGATTCAAGAAACCATCATGATTTGATCCGTTTAGCGCTACAACAACCATTGGGTCAGCGGAGAAACCAGGTAGCGGAGCGAGAACGCCTCCCAGATCGCGCCGACGATGAACAGTGGGAGCGTGGACAAACTCAACCAACCGAGCTGTTGCAGCCCACGGACGTAACCCTGACGATGGTTCCGAGTACCGATGGTTGCGGGGCGAACCCAAGACCGACCAAGAATGTATGCGCCAAACATCAAGAGAGCGTAAGCTTGGAATTCGATGAGTATCGTCAGCGAGTGCGGGATCAGTGCCACCGCCATAATCTTGGTAGTCGGAGCCATAGCTAAACCGAGAGTGAATGTCTTATACGCAAACATGGCGATGCCAGCAAAGGGAACGATCAGCGAAGGGAGCACGATCCACAGCGCGCCGGTCGTGAGGTTGACTCCCAGGATGGTCAGCGAGAACAGCCAGGGGGTATTAATTAGCGATCGGACAAGATCAGCCGTTCCGTTGTCTTCCAGGATGGCTACCCGAGTTGCGCTCAGGTTGGGGAAGACTGTCGCCGCTATCAACCCGGTGATGACTAAGCCATACACAATGGCGTTGATGGTAAAGTAGGCGCGAAAATTAGTGCGAATGATCTGAAGAGGTTTGCGAAGAAATCGCAGAAGCGGGTGTTTGGCACTGGGAGTAAGTGGTCGTTGTGGAGACTGGTCTTTGGTGGCGATCGTTTTGCGTGACATGTTTTAGCTCCGATATTTGGTGATGGATGCAGTGATGCTTGCCAGAAAAAAGCTTAGGCAAATCTTGCCAGCAAAAGGCTAAGAGCAAAGGAAAAGGCATGAAAGCTGACATGGGATAACATCGCAGCCTCAAGCGAGTATTGCCAAAAGAGCCAGCCAAAAGCAATGCCAGCGATCCCATTGAGTAATATTGCTCGGATAATCACAAGTGGAGTGAGTGGAACGATCGCGGCAGCCGCTGGTAGGTGTAGTAGTCCAAATACCAACGCGGCTAGAACGATCGCACCTTGGTACATTCCTTGGCTTGGCAACGTAATGCCTTGTTTTAGCCCTTTCCACGCGATCCAAACAAGCAGCGACATTAAACCCCAGCGCATCAGAATTTCCTCAGTGATGCCGCCATAAAGCATTGCAGTAAGTGAACTCAGCCAATTCGGTTCTGTGTGATTGGATGCCTGTAGCGCTTCAGGTAGGGCAGGCTGCATCAACCGATCGAGCAACAGGACAATGATCATCGTCGCTGCACCCAAACCCAAGCTCCATTTCATCTCAATGACAGAATATGGAATCTTAGGGGTATGAAATACCCAGTAGTCAATCAAATGTGAGCGTAATCCAACGCGATAGGCACAGCCAATTCCGATCAGAATGCTGATTGCCAGTAGCACTGTAAGCTGTAGTGCTTGCAGCAGCATTAAAACCCACAGTGGCGGAATGTTTGCTAGTCTTTCTGGAGACAGTTTCGCCAACCGTTGCTCAACTAATGAAACCGAGGTAATCGCAAGCATCGCAATTCCCGCAATGCCCAACACAAATAGAATCCCAAATTGTTTCAGAATTGCCATTAGTTTAAACTCCAGAGGATTGCCGTCTCTCGCCAGAATGGGAAGGTACTGAGAATACAGGTGATGTAGGACGCTCCTGCATTGATGAACAGGCTGGTTTGAAGACTCGAAGGCAGATTTGGGTATCCAAGCGCGATCGCCGTCAGACAGGCTCCCAGCGCAAGATACAGGAAAGTAAACAAGGTAAATCGTTTCATTATTCTTCAATGACAACTCAGGTTCGTTTCGGTGCAGCAGGCTTATTGGGCTGCGTCTAGCTAAACTTTGTTGCGTAGTCACCGGCGAATGTCTTAAAACTGCGCGGCTCTTTATCAATTGCGTCCTGTATACCAGACGAAACCGCTGCTGCCTCATTGCGTCGGTAATGCGCGTAATCCTCAATCAGCCCGTCTGCTTGCCAAGCTGGCATCCCAATGTTGAGCAGTTGATCGCGCATTGCTTCAGATGGAATATCGACGAATGCAATCTGACGATTGAGCGCAGCCGAGAGTTGTTCTGCCATCTCAGCATGAGTCAATGCCTGTGGTCCAGTAAGGTTGTAAATCTTTCCCTCATGCCCTGTTTCTGTTAGAGCAACTACTGCAATTTCTGCAATATCGCGGACATCTACTACGCTGACCTTGGCATCACCGATCGCTGCATAAAAGGCGCTTTGGCTTGTGATCGTCGATCTAAAGTTTAATAAGCCCTGCATAAAGAGGTTGGGACGCAGAAACGTGTACGTCATTCCTGATGCTTGAATTGCCGCTTCGACTGCGGCATGGTAACGCAAAAAACGCACGGGTGAATGGGCATCGGCTGCAAATTGCGATAGTTTGACGATATGCTTGACACCACTCTGACGGGCCGCATCAACGAACGCGAGTTGTTGCGCTTCTGCGTGTTCTGTAGAGTTCGTTAAGAGAAATGCACGGTCTACTTCAGTCAGCGCCTCCAACAGCGTCTCAGGGCGATCAAAGTTCCCCTCCACCACTTCAACATTCGGGAGTGCAATTTCCTTTGCTCGATCATGGTTACGAACCATTGCGCGGACTTGCACATTCTGTGCTGAGAGTCGCTTAACAATCTCTGTACCGTTGCTCCCAGTTGCGCCAGTTACTAAAATCTTCCGGTTCATTGGAAATCTCGTGATGGGTGTGTTGTAGTAAGCTTTAAAGTTTTGTGGGCAGTGCCCACCCTACTGGCTGCGATCTAACGTTTTCATCCGCCATTGATTGCACCCAGAGTCGTGGCTGCTTGAATGGTGAAAATTGCCTTTGAAACTGCTTTGCCGACCAACTCCCCTTCTGCGATCGCCTTAATTCGCGATCGCGCTTCAGTCCGTTCTTCAGGTCTGAACACCGCATCGGTCAGGTGAGAGGCTTGCATCAAACTAATCAATGCTGCCATCCGAGAATCCAGTCCAATGCCGTCTAACACGGCTGCACGAACTTGCTGGACAATCTCGCGTTGAATGGATTCATCAGTTAGAAAATATCGCTGCATTGGAAACAGTCCAAGAATGCGTTGCTCTTGTCGTTCTAAAACACCTAAATCAACTAAGTTCTGCAACACAATCGGCTGAAACCATCTGTATCTTCGTCTCCAACAAGTCACCCAGAACCTTGCAGTTCGAGGACGAGACGATGCCAGAACCTCATTGAGGTGTCGATCTAAGAATTCATCGCCTGTGTTGCCTGCGGTTCCTGCGGAGTTGCGCAAAGCGCTAATCGCACCGATCACACGATTGTTGTTGTCGATCTCAAGTTTGCCTTGCAGGACTAAGTCTAGTAACAAAGAACCGACCAAGCCATATTCGAGCGCCGCGTAGAAAGAGAAGCGAGTTTTCCCAGTTTGGGGATTGAGTGCAAGCAGGATTAAATCCTGTGAAAGATATTGCATGATGAATTCCTGATTGAGGTATGCTGCGGTTTCTTTCAGCCCGTGCCAACGAGCACCATGATCGGGATTGTGGGCAGGTTGAAAACAATATGAACGACGAGACCGGGCCAGATTGAGCCGCTACGACGGAAGACCTCAGCGGTAGCGAGACCGGCCACAATGGCCGCCGGAAAGACAATGTTAATACCGTGCATGAGAGCGAAGATCACGGTGCTACCCACTACCCCAGCGAACGAGCCATAGCGCAGCAGCGCGTTGGTAACGATGCCGCGATAGAGCAGTTCTTCGCCGAAGGGTGAGAAGACGGAGATCAATACTGTGGACAAAACCAGAGACAGTAACCCGCCACGACCACCCTCTGCGTAAACATCCTGGACATTGTCCGTGTCCCCGGTGATCTGGATCCAGGCCATGATCGCCAGACCCTTGAGCACAAAGGCAACCAGCCCTACGCCAACACTGGTCAGAAGCCAGCGACTGGAGGTTCGGCGTACACCGAAGGCGCTCAGGGAACGGATCCGCAGCCGCGCAGCTGCCGTGAACGCGATGAGGGTGGCGACGCCGGTCCATGCAGCCAAGATCAGACCGTGGACCACGGGGTCAAGACCGAGTTGCTTGAACAGCGAGACGCCTCCGAACCCTACGATTAAATAGACGACGAGTCCGACGATAATCTCGGGCCAGCCCGGGCGGGAGGTCTTGTTAGGCCGAGCCGAGGGCGCGGAAGGGGGCTTTCCCGACTCCCGCAGATGATTTGAAGAAACACGAGGCATGATAATTGACTCCTTTTATCGGGTTGCTGACTTCAGTTGCTGATGGGTTTGGGATTTGCCGGGGTCACCAACGACCCTTCTGGTGGCTCTGGGAAACAGATTGGGGCGACTCCTGCTTGAACACCTTGTAGGCGATCGCCAGAAACACGGGTGCTGCAACCAGCACCGCTAGCGCCCCGTAGGTCGCGTGATACTCGCTGATTGTGAACAGAGCGGGTGAGGGCAAAGCACTTCCAGTAATGTCGAACAGGAGTGCCCCGCCGATGTTGTTCGCGAAGTGTACGCCGATGGCGAGTTCAGTGGTGCCGTCAATCAACGAGACCACAGTCCACAACAGACCTGGAACGAGGAAGTAGTTGGAAAAGACCGTGAGCCAACCGCCTGCGATCGCCTCCGGGTTTAAGAGGTGCGGCAGGGTGAATATCACGGCTGGCACGATTGCCAGAAAAACGCGGTTGCTCCAGATGAGGCTCGCGCCCTGCACAATGTATCCGCGAAAGAAAAGCTCCTCGGTGGTCGTCTGGATCGCGGTAAGAACCAGTGCGATCGGGACGAAGAGTGCGAACGTTAAGAGGTCAGAGTTAAAGGAGAAGGTATCCGGGTAAAACAGATACTGCCCCAGCCCACCGATCAGGCAGTACGGCACGAACCACGCTACGAATCCATGACCGACCCGATGCCAGTCTATCCGCTTCCGCGCCGTGACGAGCGTCCGGGGGTGGCGGCGGTGGACGAGGGAGACAGCGATAAGGACTCCCGCGAGGAAGGGCAGGAAACTCACCGTGACAAACAAGTAGTATTCCACAAGCCCGAGACCCGAGGGGTCTGCCTGTCCGCCAAGCGCGAACGCGACGAGTATGCTGGCACCACTACCGACAACCAACCACGCAAAGAGGATGACCACCAGTCCCAGAACATACCGCCACCCCCGATGCTTACCCCACCGGGCAGCCTCCACATAAGTTGAGTCTTTCGCTTCCGTTCCGCTTCCCGGTTTTCCTTTAGTTACTTTGATCCTCATCTTTGTCTCCTTGACTCGTCCGTGTATGTAGCCAAACCCTTGGCTAAGGTTGAGTTGAGCATCGCGAGACCCAACCTACAGAAAAGTTTTTTCAATCAATCAGCGTAATGGTCATGGTTTCTCCTCGTCATGTTGTAAATTGAGCCACCTAGCGGTATTCCAGTTACTTTTTTGTGCCACGGGAACAAAGCATTTGTGATAACTCAGGTAGGGTTCTGGTTCAGAGAAATAGTCCCAATCCACCAGTGCATAAAGTTCAGCTTCTCGTACAAGCTTGTTGCATTAAAAGGCGGTTGTTTTGATAGACCTCTAATGTCCCAGCCTGCGGATCATCCAACGTCCCATCCCAAACCCAATATTCATAGTTGCCACTCCCAAACTTGTACACTCGAACGCCTTCAGTCGCCTGGCTGGTTCCTCCACCCAAACTTAAATTACCGTTAGGACTGATGGCTCGATAAAGCAGTTCACCAGATTGATAGTTTCGCCAAATGTTAATGGTGTAACCGCCTTGGCATTGAGTACTCAAGATGAGGGTGGCTGTAGAATCAGCAGCAGCAGGCAAGGAGAAATAACCTGAAATACAGATAGGCAGAGCGAAGAATAATGCGGCTCTTTTGAGGAGTGTTTTCACTGTTTTCCTTGTGTAAAACTCATTGATTAAAATAGTTCAGATCGAATTGCCTCAGGGGTGTGCTTGCTAAAATCAGCTAGCTTGATCGGGAGCACTTATTCCTGAGACTAAAACCGAGCATTTACAAGTTGTTCATTCACGAGGCTTGATTAACTCACTGTATATCCGTCATCAATTACTAACGGTTGACCAGTTATGAACAGAGCTTAGTGACTTGCAGCAACAATGGCTGTGATCAACTCTGTCATTTTCCAGCATGCGGTATATCGAATGTTATTAACAAATAGGGCTGGAGCAGTTGTTACTCCACTGTGTATTCCACCTTCGATATTTTCATTGATGCGATCGATATGCACTTGTTTAGACAACTCTTTGAGAAACGGAGGAATATCAAGCCCTAAATCATTGGCGTACTCGACAAGATAGCCATTCTCCAGGTTTTGTTGATGGGCAAATAAAGTGTCGTGCATTAACCAAAACTGTCCCTGGGCAGCGGCGGCTTCGGCAGCCTGGGCTGCCCGTTGGGCCTGAGGATGAATCTGCGTTTGCGGAAAATGGCGGAAGATAAAGCATAAATAATCTTCTCCCAAAGAAGCACTCAGCTCCCGTTTGATCGCTTTAACCATCTTGTAAACGTCTGCACTTCTAGAGCATTGATAGTCTCCATACATCACCAGCACGACCTTGGCACTCAGCACACCTTGCATCCAATCTTGGGTTGAAGGCGGGACAAGTAAGGAACTGTGGCTGCGATCGTCGTTCATTTTTCTACATCTGCATTAAGCAGAGAACCTGGCAATAAAAGCTGGGAAAAACCTTGTGATTCAGGAAATTTACCAGCGTAAGCAATTTGAACATGAGCTGAATCACTTTGAGTCGGTGATTGCTGCGTTAGCGTAACGCGAGGAATTTTTGTTAGTCAATCAGAGTTTGATAACTCACCCTTATCTCCTGGTTCAACGTTTATCCTTTCAGCACGACCGTATTAAAAATCTTGTCGTGCCAAGTTTGCTGCTGTTCATCGATAAAGAACCAGAGATAACCTAAACAAAAGATTAGACCACTCAGATAGTATCCGATCGAACCGCGCAAACCCGCTCCTACAAAAGACAAAGAACTGCAATCAACTTTAACAACTCGGATGTTCATCATTCCCATCCCAATGGATCGTTCTCGACGACTCCAAAAGTAACCAAAGTACAAAAAATGTTCAAGCCAGAGAACAAGCAAAAATCCGATCAAGCCCAGAGACAGTATTAAACCGGGAATTTGTATTTGACTCCGTTGATATATTCCAGCAGCTAATCCAATCGCAAACATTGCTAGCGAATAGAGAAGTATGAGAATCGCTTGATCAATCAACCAAGCCAACAAACGTTGTAAAAAGCTTGCCTGAGGCACCTTTATACTCCTATTTGAATAATTTCCAAAGTCTATCTAAGGCAAGTTCGAGATAAGAAATCGCCCTAGATAAACTTTGGCGGTTTCCAACCGTCGAGCGTCCAAGAATTATCTCGAACTTACATTAGCTTAGGTTCCGCCAACGGCGAGCAAATTCATCTAGATCTGATCTAGAAATCTGAGATTGCAACCATTCAAACGCCTCTTTTTGATAGGAATATTTCGATGGCTCGTAGTAACTGGCAGCATCAGTCAGTTGAATGGGTGCATTGCCACCTTGACGAAGGGCTTGCCAAGTTCGAGGGCCAACGATGCCATCTGTAGCAATGCCACTCTGCTTTTGAAATTGAACGACTGCGGCGCGAGTCGCATTGCCAAAGTCTCCATCAACTTTAACGTTGATTCCTTTCGCATTCAGCAATTGTTGTAGCCTAGTGACAGCAGCACCAGAATCGCCTTGGCGTAGGATTGGGTCTGTTGCTGTGGAAGTAGATGTCATTGATTTATCTCCAACGGGTTAGGGTTGAAAACTCAATCAGCTTTGGCTCTAGAAGAGCATGATTTGCTTGATTGGATGCATTTCTATTTGCATACATTCAATGTAGAAGATTGGTTTCCAGTCGTCGCCTATAGCGAGTTAACTCTTTTACAGTACAAATTGATAGAGCAACTACTCATCGCAAAGTAGAAGGCTGACTATAACTTAAGTTAGAATCCGAAGTCGATCGAAAGTACAACCCTACAAACTAACAATGCCGCGTTTAACGGCAACAATCACCGCTTGAGTGCGATCGCTCACATCCAATTTATTCAAAATCCGATTGACGTGAGATTTAACCGTGCCTTCACCAATATTCAAAGCATCAGCAATCTCAGCATTACTCATTCCCTGCGCCAGTGAGCCGAGTACTTCTAGTTCTCGTTCGCTCAGTTCTGGATTGCTGAGGCGCTGTGCTAACTTTGCGCCCACATCGGACGGAATATATTGCTGACCCCGATGAACGATACGAATGGCATTCAAAAGCTCGTCCGGTTCAGTTTCTTTTAACAGATATCCTTTTGCGCCTGCCTGCAATCCCCGATAGATATCTTCGTCACTATCGTATGTGGTCAGGACAATGATTCGAGCCGATTTAGCAGTCGCACAAATTGCGCCAATCGCAGCAACTCCCTCTACTTCCGGCATTCGCAGATCCATCAGCGTGACATCCGGTTGGTGCTCCCCAAATAGAGCGATCGCCTGTTCCCCATTTTCAGCTTGTGCAATCACCTGCATCTCTGGATCACGGTTAATAATCGTGGCTAATCCTTGCCGAAAAATGGCATGATCGTCTGCAATCAAAACCCGAATGGTCGTGGCTTGGTTCATCGTGACGCTACTCCCGATTGACAGTGACAATCATCTCTGTTCCTTGTCCGGGTTGACTCCGAATCGTGAGTTGTGCGCCGATGCGCTCTGCCCGTTCGCTCATACCCAGTAAGCCAAATCCCTCAGAGGAGGGAATACTTCCAACTCCAAAGCCCTGTCCATTGTCTTTCACGCGCAAGCAAAATCGATCGCGATCGTATCTTAGCTCCACTCGAATTTCGTCAGCATGGGCGTGTCTAATCGCATTGGTTAAAGCTTCCTGTCCAATCCGCAGTAGGTTACTCTCAACTTCACTGGGTAGAGCGTACACTGCCCCCTCAATCTCATAATACAAAGTGGTATCTAGTGCGGCAGTTCTGAGTTGAGCGACGAGACGATGGAGAGCGCTCTGTAGACTGCCTTCCTCCAAAAGCTGAGGACGGAGCGCGACAACTGATCGCCGCGCTTCAGTCAGTCCAGTTCGCGCCAATTCTTTGATCAGGTCGAGATGTGCCCCAGTTGCTTCGACATCATCCGTTAGCACCTGTTTCGCCGCTCCCACCTGAGCTAGAATGCCTGTAAACGCCTGAGCAAGGGTATCGTGAATTTCGCGTGCCATGCGGTTGCGTTCTTCCAGAATCGAGGTGGCTTCTGCTTGCTTTTGCAAGGTAATATCTCGCGCCAACCAAAGCACCTGCTTATGCCGAATTGGGGCAATGCGAGCCGAAAACCAGATTTCTCGTCCAGCTATCCACTGGCTGTATTCAACAGTGAGGACTTGTTGGGTTCTCAACACCTGCTGAATATAACTCAGGAATTCATCGGCTTGTTCCCTGGAATAGAGTTGATGCAGTGTTTTGCCAATATACTCCTCCCGATATAACTCTCCATAGGACGGATTCCCTTTGATTGCACAGATCAATTGCCCCTTACCATCGAAGATACACATTGGATCGGGAATGGCTGAAAAGAGCGATCGCAGTTCTGCTTCAGAGGCTTGCAACGCAACTTCTGCCTGTTTACGATCGCTAATATCCGCAAGCACCCCTTCGATGTAGTCATCGCCTGCATTCAGATAAGAAGAGAAAAGTCCCCAAAACACTGTCCCATCTCGTTTTCGCATCTGTGCTTCATAGCTTCGCACTTCCCCATCCCGCTTCATCACCTCGATGCCTTGTTGGCGATCGCTGGGATTGACCCAATAGCCTGTAGTGTGTTCAATCCCAATCATCTCTTGGGGTGAATCAAAGCCAAACAGATCGGCAAAGCGTTGATTGGCATCGAGAATTAATCCATCACCGATACGGGTACGGTAGATACCAACCTGCGAGTTTGCAAAGATGTTGCGGAACTTAGCTTCACTACGTTGTAATGCCTCTTCTGCTTGCCTCCGCTGAGTGGTGTCATTGCCCACCGATAAGATTTCAACGACCTTTCCCTGGTCATTGAAGATGGCTTGATTTGACCAAGCCATCCAAACTCGCCGACCGTCTCGACACAGATTTTCACCCTCACCTTGCGGGTACGCTTGAGGATTGCGAAGTAAATCGTGAACCATAGGTTTGACATCGCGCCCAGAGAGTTCGACTTCTGGAATGATGGTTTCAAATAAGGTTCGCCCTAAAATCTGATATTCTTCATAGCCAAGAAGTTTTATCCCATAATCGTTGATGTAGTGAATCCGTCCTTGCGGATCGTAGCGAATGATGGCTGAATTTGCGGTTTGTAGCAAATTGCGATAATTCGCTTCACTTTGTCTTAATGCGTCTTCTGTTCGTTCGCGATCGCTGATCTCCTGCTGTAAGGCTTGAGTTTGCTCTTCTAGTTTCCGTTCCAGTGTTTCGGTATAGTTTGCTAACCGTTCACACAGCCGAGCATTTTCAAGTGAGATCGCTGCCTGATCGATCAACAGTTTAAGGACTTGCAAGCGATCGCGGGTAAACACTCCGGTACTGAGATTGTTCTCTAGATAAAGAATGCCAATCAACTGACTTTGATTGAGAATTGGCATACACAAGAGCGATCGCGTCTGGTGGTGTTGAATGTAAGGATCAGTTGAAAAAGACGGTTCGCTGACTGCATCATCAAGCACTAAAGTTTCTTGAATGCGTTCTACCAAGTGAATGACGGAGACAGGAATCGTTGCACAGTCGGCAACAGCAAATTTTTCCAGGTCACACGGTTTATTTCCGCTGCATTGAGCTACTACAATGAGTTGATTCTCTTGTATGAGAACCAGAGCGCCAGTTTCGGCTCCTGCGCTTTCGGTTACCACCTGCATCAATGTGGCAATCAATTGATCGAGATGGATCATTAAACTCCCCCCGACGAAGGGCGGTCAATCATCTCTCAAAGTATATCGCTTGCCAAAATCCAGAAAATTAAGCTTCTGGGCGAATTTTTTGAAGGTTTTCCAAGGGCTGCATTAAAGCCTTGAATGATGAAATATGGTTTGTCTGATTCTTAAGCCGTTAGCGAACCTACTTGGAGGTCATTCCAGCGAGGCATTTGAACTGTTGTGTCAGATGGCTTTGACTAGAGAAACCAACTTGTAAGGCAATGCCTGCGATCACATCCCTCTAATGGAAGGGATTGTGCCAATCTGTAAGCAGATCATTCATCAAGGGCTGCTGTTGTCTCAATCCGACTAATGTTTTGAGAGAGGCAAATGAGGTAACACCGATGCCAGTAAGCGGGGCGTGAGTTTGCCAGAAATTGCACCTATTCTCGCGCAATTTCCGGCGAGTTCGATACGCTCGATAAAGCAGCAACTTCCAAGACTCAAGCGATCGCTTTCAGGCTCTAAATTTTCAGGATCACAATTAATCGACAACCTCAAATGTGGAGGAATCAGTCAATGGTGAGGAAATGAACTCAGCGTTCTTAATGCCCTATAGTGGGCGATCGCAAGCAACGTAGACTGCCCACTTCTCATTACTCTGTTTGCTCCAGAGCAGCCCTGGCTAGAGCCAGGTATTCCATTATCGCTGCATCGACCATTCCTCTACTGACCGCTTCAGGCTGCTCCTGCTGATACATTCGGTTTAAGGATTGTTCAATTCCAGGATCATCCCCTGTAAATTCTTGGATCAATTGAATCGCTCGTCGAGCGAGAGCTTTGACGGGTTCACTGGCTGGATCAGTGCCCTTCGCCATCTCTGCCCGTACTTGATCAAATAAATCTTGCCATTCGGCTTGAACTTGCTTAATCCGCTCCTCGCCAACCAATTCCTGACGTTGCCTGAGGGATTCCAATTGTTCAGGGGTGTAATATTTTTCCAACATATTCATTGCCTCAATGGTTTGAATGAGTGCTTCCACAGACACGGTTTGCATCGAACTCACGGCTTGAGCGATCGCGTCCAGGCGATTAAGCAATTTTTGAGAAAGTTCAATTTGCTCACGCAAGCGGGCGGCATGGAGTTGAATCACGCGATCGAAGGAAAAGTTGTGTGGCTCCAGGCACTCGCGGATTTCTTCGAGGGAGAAGCCAATTTGCCGCAGCGATATAATTTGCTGCAAGCGAATGATGTCCTCCTTGCCATACAGTCGATACCCTGCTTCAGTGCGATGAGAGGGCGAAAGTAAGCCGATCTCGTCGTAGTAATGCAACGTCCGTACCGAAACCCCTGTTTGTCTCGCCAAATCACCGACCTTGAGTGCAACCGATTGCATCTTCCCCTCCTGATCCTTTGCAAACAACCTTAATCTGTGGATGAATCTATGGTAAAAACCTCACGTAACGTCAGGGTCAAGGGGTGAAGCAAAAAAATGTTTAAATTGTTTGTGTAAGTTTTGTGTTTCAATTTCACCAAAGAATCTTCTGGCGATCGCAAAACTCGAAAAATCTTTGGGTCGCCACTCACTCTGTGGAACTTCTTCGATGTAGTAAAAATAATCCCAGAGAATTGCTTCCCAACTGGTGCAACGAAGTAATTTACCGCTAAGACTTCCTGTAGGTTCGGATGGACAGGTTCCCGGAGGTAAGCCTTCTAGCTCGTAGCCCTCTCCAGCGCGAATATAGGGTTCACAGTCCAGGAGAATGCCTTGTATTTCTGCCAGAAAACCGTAGGAGGTTTGTTCTGTAATGACACCGCCAAGGGAGTGCAGTAACGCCAGAAACTCAGTGGTGCGATCGCCCGGATATGCAATATCAATATCCTCATGCTCACGGGTGATGCGATTTAATTTGGCATCGATTGCCCAACCACCCTGCAACCACAACGGCAAATTGATTTGGTCTGCTGCCGAAAATAACTGATGGATCAACTCAATGTGGCGATCGTTCATACTCACAGTTTCTCATGATGCTGTGTGCTGCTGGATTGCTTCAATGATTACAGACCAATCATCAGGGTGTAGTTCATGTCCTGTTCCATGCAGTGTGAGTAATTCTGCATGGGGAATCTCTGCTTTTAACGCCAGAGCATGGGCATAGGGCAAAACAGGGTCTTCTGTGCCGTGAATGATCAGTGTCGGAACAGTGATTTCGTTAAGCCGACCGAGCCATTCCTTACCTTCCTGGCTTTCTTGAAGTAGTGCATGGTTAAAGGGAGTCATCAAGTTTGGGGTGCGATCGAAGTCAGCCGCCGCCAATTCACGGATCAGGGATTCATCAAAGGGGTGAGCTGAGCCATTCAGCAACCGCCATGCACCCACCTGATATTCAATGACAGCTTGGCGATCGCCCCAATCTAGTTCGCCCGCTTTTGCGTGATACTCCAGAATCGATGGAGCGATACCAGGCATTGTAGAATCAGCCTCGGCTAAAGGCTCGGAGGCGATCAGAGTCAGGCTTTTAATTCGCTGGGGATGCTTGAGCGCCATGAGTTGAGCCAGGTAGCCACCCAGAGACATCCCGACCAGATGAGCGCTCTGAATATGATGCCTATCAAGAACAGCAAAAGCATCATCTGCCAGATCTTCAACGGTATAGCTGATTTGTCCTGGCTCATAGCTGGTTGAACGCCCGGTGTCTCGATGATCGTAACGAATCACATATCGTCCCATATTCGCTAGCTGGCGGCAAAACTCCTCTGGCCACCAAATTCCTGAAGACATTGCGCCCATGATCAATAGAATTGCAGTGTCATCTGGAGAACCAAAAGATTCTGAAAATAGATGCACGACACCATTGTTGATTTGTTGACCTGTCATACTTTAGCCTGTCCTGATAATAGGATGCTTTAGCAGGAGCACAAAGCATGGTTGAAACCTTTGTTTAATCGGGAGTATGACAAACTGCTTCTATGTTGTGCCCATTTGGATCTAAAACAAAAGCACCATAATAATTGGGATGATAGTGAGGTCGAAGACCCGGAGCACCATTATCTTGACCACCTGCTTTTAATGCTGCATTGTAGAATGCCTCGACCATTGCACGAGTTTCAGCTCGGAAAGCGATATGAAGTCTGGGGGTATTGACTTCCCCCTGAAAAATCCAAAAATCTGGCTTCCCATCGACTCCAAAACCCGCGCCCGTCACGGACCCGGCTCCATCCGTATCAAACTCATGCAGCAATTGGTAGCCTAGGGGAGATAACGAATTGATATAAAACTTCCTGCTGCTGCCAAAGTCGCTAACATTGATACCAGTGTGGTCAATCATAAATTTCGCCACCTCTTCAAACTATAAGCTTTTATTCCTGACGGTCTTTCAATTCTAACTGCTTGAATTGCTGCTGAATCTCCAGATCATTGTGGCTGGCGATCGCCTTCAGATTGGCAATGCGTTCCTCCAATCGGCGTATAGTCTGTTCGCCGTCCAGCCATCGTCTGGTATCAGATCCGGTGCGCCAGACCGCAACTGTTCCTGCGCCTGCGCCTAGGAAAAGATGAACAGACCATCAAAACTTCTGAATCTAGTCGGTAGTCCCCGACGCACAGGTAACTCAGTGACACTTGCTGAATATTAGATGAAGATCTTGTTCAAATAGTCCAGCAAATGCTTCTCGTCTGTCGGTTGGCTACGCAATCCGATATAGCCATCTGGGCGAATGAAATAGAGCGATCGCTGATGTATTCCATAGAGCGTGTGAAGTTCTCCCTGCGGATCGAGCAGAATCGAGCCATTCCAGGTAAGTTGTGGCGGTTTGGCGCTACCAACAACGATATGTGCTTTGACGCAACCACTCATCAGAGTTTCAACTGTAGACGCGAGTTTGGCAAGATCGGCATACTCTTTGTCCGCAGGCGCAAGACCTGAAAAGAGCAGCAGATGGCTCTCCGTTCCATGAAACACTCGATTGAGATTTGTGCAATCGCCCGCAGGACAGTTGAGGCACTTCCCTGGCAGTGCTCGGTCTCCCGCATGAGGTGCTTTGAACCAGTTCAATCGATCGCGCAGATTCCATCTGGTTTGCAAATCAGAGCAGGAGAGCGAAGAGCGGCGGTAGTTCATGTTCAATTCTGAGGCTTCCTGGGCTAGCCTGCGCTGAACGCTGTCTAGTTGAAGCAGCGGAATTACCAGGCGATCGCGGAGCCAACGTAAGACGGGATTTTGCGTCACGATTAAACCCTGCGTTGTGGTTTTTGAACCCTGGAGCACATACCCGGCGATCGGCAACCGTTCTTCCTGGTAAGTATTCAGCAGGCTTTCCCGTGCCTTTCCTTGCAGCACCAGAGCTAATTTCCATGCCAGGTTATAGGTATCCTGAATCCCGATATTCATGCCCTGACCGCCAAAAGGACTGTGAATGTGGGCGGCATCCCCTGCTAGAAAGACTTGCCCCTGACGGTACGTCTTCACCATGCGATAGTTGACTTTGAAGTTCGACATCCAGGTGGGATTGCTAATCGTTGTTCTCGTATCGCCTGTGTACTGCACGAGTAAACGCTGTAATCCTTCCACCGATGCCTGTGAAACGTGCTGTCCATTCCTAGTGTCAGTGGGTGCGAATAGTTGCCAATGTCCATCGGGCAGTGGGAAAGCAGCAAGCAAGCCGTCTTGTGTGAACCAACCATGTGTTGTTT
This sequence comes from Phormidesmis sp. 146-33, assembly GCF_052939515.1. Classification (NCBI taxonomy): domain Bacteria; kingdom Bacillati; phylum Cyanobacteriota; class Cyanophyceae; order Leptolyngbyales; family Leptolyngbyaceae; genus Phormidesmis; species Phormidesmis sp. 146-33. Next base: position 57,134 of record NZ_JBJPHU010000017.1, on the reverse strand, counting down.
CGCGGGTGCGATCCCAGTCGAGATCGACATCGGCAATCAGCCATTCCTCCGGTGCAGTGGTGCCCTCAAATGGGATTCGCAAAACTTTGCGAACCCGACTGCTGGCTCCATCGCAGCCAATCAGCCATCGGGCGCGGATCTCCTCCAGGTCGCTTGAGTCTGTTTCGGCTGCTTTGACCCGGGCGATCGCTACACCATTTTCTTGCCGGATATCGAATAGTTCTCGCGATCGCTCAACCTTGCCACTGAGTTCATGCAAGCGATCGTTGAGGATAGACTCGGTTTGGCTCTGAGGCAAGATCAGGAGAAAGGGATACTGGCTATCTTTCTCTCGAATGTGTTGCAGACTGATCCGCAAGATGACGCGATCGCGATCGTAGATTGTGACTCCTTTTGCCTTTGTTCCCACTGCTAGAACTTTGTCGATGACACCCATGTTTTCAAACACCTCTAGTGTTCGGGCTTGAATGCCGAGGGCACGCGAGGTTTGGACTGGTTCTGTGGCTTGGTCAATCACGCGACAGCGCACACCATGCCTGATCAGTTCACAAGCCATTGCTAATCCGACAGGACCAGCGCCCACGACCAGGACATCAATATCAACTTCCTTTAAACTCATTGCTTTATGCCTCAGTGCTCGATACGAAGCCATGACAAGAATTGATCGACGCGACAAATTTAAGTGAGGTGTTGTTGAGCGATCGCTTCACTCATAAATGCGCCGGTGTATTCGTTTACAGCTTCTTTGCAAAAAGATAAGCGCGACGAGTCTGAACTTCTATCTCAGGATATGGATCTCTCTCTACTGCTTCTTCTAACTCAAAGCCTGCCATTTGAAGATCAACTTTCATCTGTGCTGTTTCAAAAAAGTGAAAGTCTAGAAAGACTCTCTGATCGAGCCATTCTTCGAGGTGATGGGTTTGCTGACCGATGTGAAATGTGAGTAACAGTGTTCCTCTTGAGCGCAATACCCGATTCATCTCTCGTAAAGCGTCAACGACTAATAAACGAGGAACATGAATAATTGAGTAGAAGGCGGCGATCCCACCGAAAGAGTTGTCAGCAAAATCATCTAAGGAAAGCATATCGCCCTGTTGAAAAGTGATGTTTGGATTTAACTTTTGCGCCTGTTCGACCATTCCCGACGACAAATCAATACCGCACACTTCTAAACCGCGATTATGTAGATAATTTGCAATGTGTCCAGAACCACACCCTAAGTCACAAATTGTTCCAACCCCGTTTACCTTCTCGATGAACCAATCCAACATCTTGCAGTCAAACGGCTTTCGATCTAGCTCATCATAAAATCGCTTGGCGTATTCTGCCGCCACACGGTCGTAACTGGTTTGCAGTTCTGTTTGCGATCGCTCCATTGGTTCACCCTCCACGAGTTCAAGTGAAGTTGCTTAACGATTGCGTTGAGTGGATTTGTGAAGACTTTGATAAACGAGAAAAACTCAACTGACCACTAAACACAATTGCTAGCTGGCTGATCGCGTGAATTGTTCCCACTCAGTACGATACTTGTCCTTTTCGACTTCATCCAGAAACGTTGCTTCCAAAGTATTCAAATTGAGTTGCCAAAGTTCCTCCCAACTAAATCCTTGTGCTGCAAGCGTTAAATACTCGTTTGTCAAACTCATGGAAAACATGGCTGGATCGTCTGAGTTGACGGTGCAATACAGCCCAGCATCAACCATCTTGCGGATGGGGTGAGGCTGACCTCGCTCGACAACACCTAAACAATAGTTGCTTTGGGGAGACACTTCCAGAGGAAGCTGACGTTGGCGGAGTAATTCTACTAATTCAGGATCGTCTAAACACCGAATGCCATGTCCAATTCGCTCAGGTTTCAACGTATTCACTGCGCTCCAGATGCTTTCTGCTCCCACTGCCTCGCCTGCATGAGCCACCAGGTGGAGTCCTTGCCGACGGGCTTGAGCAAACGTTTCTGTGAACAGTTCTGGTGGATACCCAACTTCAAGCCCTCCCACGCCTAAACCCACAAATAACCCGCGCTCTTTCCCTTTCACAACAAATTCCAAAACGCGCTCTTGAGAATCAGGAACCTCACGCGCAATATCGGGAATGAGATTAATCTGGCAATGGTACTTGGCTTCTCCCGCCGATTGTCCTGCGGCGATCGCGTCTAAAATTTCGTCATCTTGAAACTTTTGCGTCAGAAACGAGGCACTCAAGAAAGCTTCCGTGTAGCGAATGTTTTCCTCCGCTTGTCGTTTGTAGAACCGTTCAATCATCAGGGCATAGTCTTCCGGCGTTTGCAAGCACTGAACTGCTGCTGCGTAAACTTGGATGAAATGCGAAAAATCGCGAAACTCAAAGAATGACTTCCATTCTTCTAATGAACTTGTCGGTAACTCAACGTGATTCTGCTGCGCTATCTGATAAAACGTTTCTGCATCTGTTGCTCCTTCAACGTGAACGTGGATCTCAACTTTGGGCATAGCGCGAAGCCGAGCCGCGAGTTCAGGAGAAATTGAGGTGACTGTGTTGGTTTGTGGCATGAACTCAGCCTCTTACTGATAAAAACAACCTGCTCTGCTGATATGAACGAGTGCAATGAACGAGTGATTTCTCGATCAGAATTCAATTCTGGCTATGTGCGGCAAGAGAGGGTAGTGACAAGCGCAATCAGGCTCACAAGCGCCAATCCCGCTCGCGCTACGTGTGAGTACTCCCAACGATCGCGCAACTCTGTCCATTCCGGCGGACGGGTTTTGTTCTCAAACCGAGATCTAGTTGCCCCAACCGAGAAAAAGCCAGAACTGAAGCGATCAAGGCTTTCATCCTCAACCCAAAACTGATTCACTGGATGCGTGAAGAGCCAATACACTGCTTGCATTCCGAAAAGTCCAATTAATGCTACAAGCGTTAACCAGAAGTCCATGCTTCCGAATGGCATTAAGAACAACAGAATGATTGTCAAAATTATGCCGACTGGCTCACTAATCCCTCCAATCGTGAATCCTGGATAATAAATAGGCTGCATGGCATAATATGTTTCCTTGCTGAGTCGCATCTTGCCCGGTAGTTCAAGGGCGTGTGCGAGAGCCAAAGCCATTGCCACCGCCACAAACACCACGGTCAGAATCTGCAAAATGCTGAACATAATTTGCCTCCTAGCCAACTTAATCTAGAATTTGCCCTTCAGTAGCGAAGCGATACAACAACTCCTTTGCACTCGATCATTTGAGCCTTGGCAGTGCATCCGAAAAATCGCTAGCAGTGGATGAACGGCGATGTTGAGTGGGCGACGACTACCCCATCAGACCCAGTGTTAAAGCAAGTTTTTCAGAGGTTCTTGGTCCCGTTGTCGGTCAACCAGCATGAGCAACGCAGGAGGAATAATCAGCCAAAATCCCGAAAAAGGTTCAAGCGTCACGCCAACAACAGCCGTTAGCAAGAGAATCCAACCTGGAAAACTGGGTAAGCGAATCCCTTTTGTTTGTGCCCAACAACAGAGCCATCCGATGATCAGGAGAAATGGCGTGATCATCATGCACCAAAACGCATCTTCTCGGTCATAAAAAGGATTTGCCGGATTGGGTGCGATCGCGTTAAACCAACCATCTTGCACAATATCCATCAAAGGTTTAGCAAAAAGCCATCCGTGGACAAGGGGATGGAGAATCCCGATCGCAATGAACCAGTACCCACTCACTCGAAGCATCTTTATCTCCTTGGTTCTAAATGATTTTGCCGTATCAAATTGCTCTTGAATACGCTACCGTATGGTTATAGATTAGTGACCTGTCTCGCAAATGTCAACACGCCACCGTATGGTTAAGCAGAATGAGATTTCCAGGCTTGGACAGCAAGACTGGATCAACTTAGGGCTAGAGGTTTTAGCAAAGAACGGAGTTGAAGCCGTGCGAGTTGAGCCACTGGCTAAATTGCTGAATGTCACGAAGGGTAGCTTCTACTGGCACTTTAAAAATCGGGAAGAGCTTTTAGAAGCGATTTTGCAAGCATGGGTTAATCGTGAAACTGAGAGCATTATTGAGCAAGTTGAGGCAGTAGGCGGTAACGCTTCGGCCAAACTGCTTCACTTGTTTGAACTGGCAATTCAAGACGAGGGTCAAGTCGAAAATGCAATTCGAGCCTGGGCAGCAAATGATTCTAGAATTGCAGCAATTCTTGCCCAGGTTGATCAGCGTCGTCTCGACTATACAAAAAATTTGTTTTTAGAAGTTGGCTTCGCACCGTTTGAAGCAACGGTACGCGCCCGCATGGTTTACTACGCTTTGATTGGTGAACTCGTCCTCGGTATTCAGGCGAATCGAGCTGAACGATTAGCTGAGATGCACCTCCAGCATCTGATTCTGACACGCCAGGATTAATGATTGACACAATTTGTACAGAGAATGTAAAGCCAGCTAACGACTCGCTTCACCCAGTGCTAACACTCTTTCGTTCTCAACCAGCCATCTTTATACGATCGGTGTGGTGCTGATCTTGCGCTCCTTTACCGCTGCTGACGAAAGTTTTTGGGTGTTGTCCCGGTGACTTGCCGAAACAACCTGCTGAACGCACTGGGCGTTGCAAAGCCAACTTGGAGGGCAATCTCTGTGATCGGCAACTGACTATGCCAGAGCAATTCTTTCGCCCGCTCAATCCGTCGTCGGGTCACATACTGATGGGGAGCAACGCCCATTACTTGCTTGAACTGGCGGCAGAAATAGTACACGCTCATCCCCAGTTCGTCGGCAAGCTGGTCGAGGGTAAAGGATTGATCCAGGTGGGATTCGATGAATTCCAGGGCGCGATCGCGCAAATAGAGAGGCAATCCGCTACGCATAGAAAAACACTGAACGTTCCAAGCTGAGTGATTTTGCAGGAGCCGAGATGCAAGAGCGATCGCCAATGAATTTCCAAAGAGCCGCCCGGTCGGATGCTCCGTAGTTATATCCGCATGAAGAGACAGCAGAATTTGCTGGATCAGTGGATCAACCAGAATCAACTGCGGAAGAATCTTGTTCGATAACGGAGGAAAATCACGCCACTGCCAAAGCGGCGTTCCTCTAAAAGATCGAGATCCAATCGAACGTTGTCTGGGAGGGATGGTTTGCCGCCTCCTACAATGATCGGTAGGAGGAACAGATGACACTCATCGATCAATCCTGATCGAAAGGCGTGGGCAGCAAGCTCAGCACCACCGATAAGGATATCCTGTTCAACAGCCTCTTTTAATTGTCGAATGGCTTCTGGATCGAAGCTTCGCTCAAGCTGTGTTTTGCGAGTGGATACTCTCTCCAATGTCTTGGAGTACACGATTTTATTGGCTGCTTGCCAGATCTCTGCGAAGTCGCGCCTGAGTGGAGACTCAGCAGCTAAGTTGGGGTCGGTCTCCCAAACCATCATGGTCTCATACATTCGACGCCCGTAGAGATAAGTGCCAGCTTTCCGTACGAGGTTGCTGATAAACCTGAAATATTCATCGTCTGGCGCTGTCCAGTCAAATTTGCCATCCATATCCTCGATGTAGCCGTCGAGTGACGAGTTCGCCGTGTAGATCAAGTGAGCCATACTGACCTCCATTTGTGAGGAGTACCTGTAATTCAAGTTGAGCCAGGTCTGCAATGAGGGGTTCTTTGCTAAACATCTTACTCACCTCAGAGAGAATCTAGTGACCAGGAAATCGTTTCTCTAAACATTGTCGTACTTCCTGCTTAGAGGTAAATCTGAAGGAGCGATCGCGGATAGGTTCATAAATATGCCAATACGTTTTACCAAAGCGTGCAGCGAAGCTGATCCGTACCGGATCGCGTCCCTGCCAGATGCGCGGTTCATCCGAGAGCAGCATAGATGCAAATCCCAAATGCGAGATAAGCTTAACTTCAGAAGGCAGCCGTTTTCAGTTCTTTCTTCATTCTCTTCGTATGATTGAAGTTGGTAACTTGATTAGTCATACACTCCCTCCTCCCAGTTGAATAATGGTAGATGGTTACAAATGATTTTTGCAGACGTGGATATTGGCAGGCTTGGCTGCTAGCTGCGTTTTCAGGTTAATCAACAATTCAGTCTCCCGCTGTCTGATTCTTGTGCTACTGTCAAAATCTTGGGATTAATTTTCAGGGATGTATATCGTAAGATTGGACGAACAAAACGATTGTTGAAACAAAGCGCTCGCTCGATCGCGGATATTGCTTTACTATGTAGTTTCAAGAGTCACAGTCATCTCAGTAAAAAATTCCGCCAGATGAAAGGCACGACTCCAAAAGCTTATCGGATAAATTAACGAGACTATGAAAGTAGAAGTTGTCCCCCCTGATCCCGTATGGCAGGAAGAGTTTCAAAAAGAGTCTCAGCAACTCGCATGGGTGATGGGAGAAAATATCGTTGCCATCCACCATATTGGCAGTACTGCAATTCCAGGCATTTATGCTAAACCTGTGATTGATTTTTTGATTGAAGTAAAAAGCATTGCCAAAACGGATGAACAGAATGGGGCAATGACAACCATTGGATACGAAGCAATGGGTGAATTTGGGCTTCCCGGTCGGCGTTACTTTCGTAAGAGTTGTTCTCCTGAGATTAGAACCCACAACGTACATACCTACGAAGGCGGTTCACCTGAAATCACTCGTCATTTAGCATTTCGTGACTACATGATTGCCCATCCTGATGATGCTCAACAATATAGTGAATTAAAACGGCAGTTAGCAAAACAGTATCCTCACGACATTAAAGGTTATATGGATGGTAAAGACGAATTTGTCAAAATGATGGAGAAAAAAGCAATGATTTGGCAAGCAATGATTTGACCTAACACTTGGAGCTGATAATCGAGGGATGTTTTCAACTGAGAGCAGTCAAAGCTTCATTGTGTTGTCTACGGTGTGGCTGATAAAGCGATTCAAGACCAATCCTGATCAATCCTGTGTCCTAGAGCTTCTTGAAATATCGGGCGATCGGTAATAGTCCAAAACCAAGTTTTTCATAGGTGCGTCGGGCTGGAGCATGACCCGGATCACCACCCGTTTCGACCATTGCAACGGACATTCCTGCTTCTTTCATCCAATCCAGTGCAAATTCTATTAAAGCGCTACCAATGCCACGATCTTGAAAATCTGGATCAACAGCGACCATGTAGATTTCACCCATGCGAGACTCCGCATCAAGTTTTACAGCCACAAAGCCTGTAATTGAACCAGCATCCATCGCCACCCATACATCGGTGTCCTTAGCAGTACAAACCGATTCCACTGCCTTTTGCTGACTCACACGCCAATCTTCGGGATAGAGTTCCTGGTAAACATCAAAATCCATCGCGTTCTGAATCGATTCAAAGACCGGAGTCCAAGCTCGAAGCGAAAGACGAATAATGGCATCAAGTTGATCAGCTTTGTAAGGTTCAATCTGTATCTCCATTGAAACTCCAGTGAGTGTTTATCATCATGGATCTAACGGTTCAAAGGGCTTGGCATCGGATAAGTCATAGATTTCGATCGCGCCGTCACGCCGAATCATTCGTTTGCCTAAACGCGGAAACTCAGCAATTTCGACATCTAAGTTTTCTCCTCCGGTTAGATATACCAGATCTTCATTACCTGTATTCCTCAGATGATGAGCTATCGAAGGCGTAGGAAATCCCATAAAATCTCCAGCGCCGACTGCAACTTCTGATCCATCAATTTCTGCCACGCCATGACCCGATAGAATATAAATCCATTCCTCTTCTCGACAATGAGAATGATAAATAAATGATTCTTTGCCGGGGGGGACTTGGATAAAGTTAACCCCTGTGCGCTGTAGCCCAACCATCTTACCTAACTGAGTTCCTGCCAGTTCAGAGTTTGGATTCCAGGGATGCGAAAAGCTGTGCAAATTTGCCGTAATTTGTTCGGCTCGAAGAAGCAAAGGATGTTGGTCTGTCATAGAGTTATCCTTCTAGAATAAATGATTGAACTAGCTTACAAGCTGATAGGCACCACCCCGCTCTAAGGCTCGTTGGTACGCTGGACGGGAGTGGATGCGATCGCAAAATTCCATCAACCGTGGACGACTAGCATTCAACCCACCTCGCGCTACCGCTGCTTCAACGGGAACGCTCATCTGAATATCAGCCGCCATAAATTCATTTCCCGTAAACCAGAGCGTTTTCTCCAATTCTGATTCAACAATGGTTCGGACAGAATCAGGCGGCGATGATGCCGTAGTTGCAGAGGGTTGAGTAGTTGGGATGGGATTTAATTTGGCTTGGCTCCAGGTCTAAGTTGCAAATAAATCGGTCGAGGAGATGCTGATTGAGCATTCGTCGCTTGACGCTTGCCATTGAGAAGACGAACGGGTGCTGTCCTGAATGCTGTTGCAGCGCGTCGAACTTCGCCAAATTGAGTGCTGTCAAACTGGCATTGAAATGGAACGCGAGCTTTTGGGCATCGCGAGCTTGGCAATCCTCCAGTCCGGTAAACTGCTTGGCATCGCGGAAGATGAATTCAATTTGAAAGCGCAGTTTGTAGTACTGGTAAATCTGCATCGGGTCTTGCTCAATATTAGTGCTGAATAATAGGCAGGTGCGAGTGCGGGTCGGGTGACGACGATCTACGAGATAGACGACTCGAATCGAGCGTTTGAGCGATACATGAAAGACAACAGCCGTGTACAGAGCCACATCGGGCTGTACCGTTTCGACAAACGTGAAGCGGCTCAAGTCAGCGAGGTCAACTTTGCCCGCATACTGGCGCGGTCTGCCTCGTCGCTTCTGTTCGCCCGTGTAGAAAAACTGGAGATTCGCATCACAGCGCAATTTACTGATCACCTGCAACTTGAGATCCACCGCCCCGGAGACAAAACTCTGTTTTGCATAGGCACCATCGACCGCAAGATATTCCACTTCGGGCGGCAAATGAGGGCGTACACCATCGAGATGGTAGAGGTATTGATCCATGCGAGTAAACTCTGGCAAAGTCGATTGGGCATACGTTTGCTCTGCCGATAAGGCATAACCCTGCTCAGTCTCCACATCGACCACCCCAATCACCGAAATCTCTAATCCCGTTTCGACTCGACTGGCACACCCATTCCAAAACCTATCCAGCCCAAACGTTGCCTTCCCGCTCTTCGCAACAAACGAGCAGTCCATGACGGCTAACAAAGCTGCACCCGTTTGACTGGAGCGACCCACCAACGCTCGGTTAAACGCTGCAAATTCAAACTCTTGTTTGTACTGTCGGCGGTAGGTGCGTTCGCTTAAATCACTGTATCGACTCAGGTTACTAAAGTTGACTTTGCCGCACACCATCAACATCGTGGCGAATAAGGTCATGAAGAATTTCGTTTGAGGTTTGCGAAATTGCCCACTTCGGTCAGTAGGCTTTGTACAATGGCTTCCATCGCTATCCATCTCGTGCTTTTGTGATTATTTGCACCCTATGCGATGGGTAGCTTTCTTGTCAAAATCTGTCCGGACTATTGATTCAAGATAATTCAAGTGCTGTGTAATTTGAGGAGTGATGAATGCCTCTTTGGTTCGACTGGTGATCCTGTGCGCGATCGGTTTGACAAAGAACGGCATCGGCTGTTGTTCAATGCGATCGAAAACCAGCTTGAGTAACAAAGGTGGCATGGCGGAACCTTCGGCATAATGCAGCCAGTAGGTATAGCGCAGCCGCTCTGGTGTGCCAGGTGGAGGTATTAATCGTCCTTCCCCGTATTGCCCTACCAAATACTCAATGATAGCTCCCGACTCTGCTAACGTCAGCGTTCCATCAGTAATGACAGGCGACTTACCTAAAGGATGCACCTGTCGCAACGATTCAGGGGCTAACAGCGTTTTGGGGTCACGTTCGTAGTACTTGATGTCATACTCCAAACCCAGTTCTTCCAGCAGCCACAGGATGCGCTGGGAGCGAGAGTTATTTAAGTGATGGACAGTAATCATGTGATGTCTCCATCTGTTTTGTAAATGTCAGAATTATTGTTATGAGCATTGCAAACGGTTAGACTGGCTAAACAAAAAGTGGTTAAAAATGCTCCTTGCGAAAAAGAATTAAACATTATTTCAAATACTCTCGACGAGTCAATTAAGGCGATCGCCTTTCAAATCATGAATTTCACGTTCAGTCACCAGCAAGAATAGTTTCTGTAGAAAAATTTGTTGAACGTTGTTTCTCCATAAAACCCTCACTCTACAATTTCTTCTAGAGTAGAGAGATCATTTGCACCTGACTATCTGATTCTTGCGACACTATCACAATCTTGTGGTTGGTTTTCAAAATTTGAAGTGAACGAAGCGAAAATGACTACAATCGGAACTAGGCGCGTTGGTTTTATGTCATGGAGATTTACACTAACTCTGACGCTGAAGCAGATAGTTCACTCATCCTATCGAGTCAGCATCAGGGATGGAAAAACCTTCTGGTGGAGCAATTTCGTGAGCCTCCCGGAGAGGGAACCTGTCATCACAACAGCGTATCGGTTGAATTAGTTATTTGTCGTTCGTCATTTGTCACTTGCCGCTAGTGATCAGTAACCAATGACCAATAATCAACAATAGAGAAATCGTATGACTTGGCAAAAAGTACTTGAAAATAGCAACGTATGGGTCTATGAGTATGTTGCCAATGGATATAAAGCCAATGCATTTGCCTTTGTGCTGGACGGCAATCATCTAGCCGTCATTAGTCCACCCATTGGACTCTCCGAAGCAGATTTTGCAGCGATCGATGCAAAGGGACAAGTTGTAGCCTTAATTGCCCCTCATTCGGGTCACGATTTAGGTCACGCTGAGTGGCAAACTCGTTATCCTACTGCCGTTTCTTATGCTCCAGACATTGCCCTAGAGCAAATTAATCAGGATGGAGTCAGACCATTCCTGCCGCTGGCAAAACTCACAGCTTCTCAGGTGGAACTTCGAGAAGTTCCCGGCACGAAAAAAGGAGGCACAATCGCGATCGCACGACGGGGAGAACGTCCAGTTGTATATCTTGATGAAATTGTGAGTCATTGGACATCCTTACCGGACAACTGGCTGGCAAAGTTTTTGTTTTGGTCAACGGGTAGTGCGCCCGGACTCAAGGTGAATCGGGTGTATCTGAAGGTGCTTTGCTCAAATGTCCAGGCAGTGGCGCAAACGGTCATGGGGGCTTTAGCGGATAATCCAGTCATCGTGCCCGCCCACGGTATGCCCCTTGTTAGCCTAGATGATACAGAGCGAGTGCGATCGCTGGTGGAACCATTCATAAAATGAATTGATAGCTGAGGTGCTCAATTACACACGCCACTCGTACAAAATATCAGGACAGTTTTCTTCATTTTCAGAACCATCACGATACTGAACCGCTTTGAATCCGTGTCGTTCGTAAAATCGAATTGCCCCCTGATTCTCCTGGAACGTATAAAGCCGGATCGGAGAACCCAGTTCTGCTTTTGCGCGTTCAATCAGCTTGGTTCCAATTTTCTGCCCAACGACATCAGGATGTAAATAAAGCTGATCAATCCATCCTGTTCCTTCGGTCGTTGACAATGCCATCATGCCTATAATCTTATTGTCTCGCTCTACTACTGTTACCTGGCTTCCAGGAATCAAGATGTCACGAATCCATTCATAAACAGCTGCCTCAGAATGGGCGATCGGAGCAAATGGAACAAACGCTTTTCGAGAACTGAGATAAACCTGTGCTACAGCATCAGCATCAGATGGAGTAGCAGAACGAAAATTGAATGAGTTCATGCAACTCTCTCCTAGTCAGATTGAGTCATCCACTGAACCAGTTGAATCACTACCCCATTCGGGTCTGTCACTTGAAAGAATCGTTCACCCCAGGGTTCAGTTTCAATTGGAGTTGTGATTGGTACACCTTCCGCTTGTAGTCGTGCATATTCCGTGTCGATGTCATCTACCACAAATGCAATCAGCAATCCATCTGCCCGATGTTCACGCATGTGGATGGGTTTAAAGCTTTCCAAGCCAGTTTTTAGAAAGACCAGGTTGAAGCCAGCATCTTCTCTGACAAGGGAGACGAAGCCATCGGCTGACATTTGCTCGTTGAAACCAAAATGTTGTTTGGCAAAGGTAGCCGATGCAGTGACATCATCCACGTTCAACGAAATGGCAGAAGCGGTAATTTTTATTGTGTTTCCTTAATAGTAATGATGGAGGGCGATCGCCATTATTCATCCAGTCCATCAGTTTCGTGGCTTTCGAGACGTTCTCTGAGTTGTTGCAAGACTGTAACAGCAGTCTCTAATGCTTCTAATGAAAGCGTTTCACTGACTTGATTTGCCCAATCAGTCTGGCACTGCTGGACGTAATCGAGGGCTTTACGACCTTTGGATGTAATGGTCATTAATTTGGCACGACGATGGTGAGGATTGTCTGTATAGGTAATAAATCCATCGTTTGCCAGGGCATCAGCGGTTTGCTGAACACTTTGTCGAGTTAGCCCCATGATTCGAGCAACATGAGCAACGGGTGTTGATTGATGTTCCACAACGCCAAGCACCTGCCAACGGGCACTACTTAACCCAACGGGATGGGTCAACCGATCGCCCGCTTCCAACAAAAGCCCATTTAGCCGAAAGACCTCAAGGATGAGTTCGGTAAAGGCACTGCCATTGGCACTCGGTTCACTCATATGACAGCACTTTACCAAATTGACAGGCTTCTGTCAATTTAATCACCCTCTACCCGTTGTTATGGTTCGGTGCGTGCCGTCCCTTCGCGATCATGCTCATATCGACGTGCAACGTTGAACGGGGGTAGCCAATCCTCTCGACGACACATCCAGAGTTCATAGGTGGGTGTCACTTGATTCGGCCTATCGAAGGTGCCAGCAGGGATTTCGATTTCGTCGCCAGATCGTCCGAAGACCGAGGAGCCGCAAACTGGGCAGAAATAGCGATCGCGATAGTTGGACACCGTGCCAGTGATGCTGACCGCATCGGCAGGAAACACTGCAACAGTATTGAATACCGCCCCGTGGTGCTTGCGACAGTCTAGACAATGGCAAATGCCCACCCGAAAAGGCTCAGCAGAAATTTCCAGGCGAACTGCTCCACAAAGGCATCCCCCGCGATTTTGTACAGCTTTACCCTGTTCAAAATTAATTTCCGGTAGTCTGGTATCATTCATTGCTTCTAGTTTAGATAAAGTTCTCGTACTGAACTATCAAATTGTTGTACCACTATCAAAATCTTGTGATGGATTTCGATCAGGCACGTTGGAGTCCCATCAAAATAAATACAATCGAAACAGGACGAGCTAGAGTAAAACCACTCGCAAAACCAGGTGTTCAGAGTTCAACTTTGTGATAATCCAGCAGATTGGAATCTCCTCCTTTAGATGTAGAGAATAGTCTTGCTACATGGCTATACTACAAAGATACTACAGAATGTGGGTTGTACCATGTGCAATTTTGGCGATCGCATCGAAACAGCCCAGGAGATTTAATCGCTGCAGTCCGTCCATAATTTGCAGGGAAGTTAAGTATGCGTCAATTGAAATACTACATTGCTTGCACAGTCGATAAATTTATTGCCCGTAAAGACGGCTCATTTGACTTCTTCTTGATGGAAGGAGATCACGTTGCTGATTTGCTTCAACTCTTTCCGGAGACAATTCCAGCCCATTTTCGGGACAAGTTGGGCATTACTGCCGAGAATCAGGTTTTTGATGCAGTTGTGATGGGGCGCGGAACCTATGAGGTTGAACTCCATGAGGGGATTACCAACTCCTATCCACAGATGGAGCAGTACATTGTTTCTCGCACAGTAGAAAAAAGCCCTGATCCAACTATTGCAGTGGTTTCAACCGATCCTGTGGCACTGGTTAGAAAATTGAAGCAACAACCAGGTAAAGACATTTGGCTATGCGGTGGCGGAAATTTAGCAACAGCCCTTTTCCCAGAAATTGACGAAATGATTCTCAAAGTACATCCGATTCTACTCGGTTCGGGTATTGCACTGTTTTCAGATGTAGTTGAGTTAACTTCGCTGGAACTCGCCAATAGCAAGATTTACAACAATGGGTTCATGTTGCTGCACTATCGATTAAAGCGTTAAATTTTGAGCTACGATCGCGCCAAGAAAGAATGTGAAGCATACTCATCCACCAAAAGATGGAGAAATATTAGCTTCACCTCGTTGGATGAAGTGAAAAGCAGCCGCGACCGCTATTCTAAGAAAACTCTATCCAATAGAGAAACTATGGTTTTCTACATTCTGAGTCAATGTAGCGATGGGCGCAACAATCACTGGGAGTCAGCCCCTGCCGTAACTAGCCACCTCCAACCCCCTCTTAATGGATGAATTAAGGGTATTCAATGACCAAAACGTTTTACGCCATCTTAGCCAACTCGCTGGTGGCTGCACTGACCAACACGTTTGTCTGGTTTGCCGTCACCTTCTGGGTTTTTCTGCAAACTCAATCCGTACTGGCAACCTCAGTGATGGCGGGTGTGTATGTTGGAACGGTTGCCCTCTCTGGGTTCTTTCTCGGCTCGCTGGTCGATCGCTACCGTAAGAAAACGGTGATGTTACTGTCCAGCGCTTGCTCGCTTATTTTATATCTGCTGGCTCAGATCATTTTTAGCTCTACGTCACCCTCTGTTTTTACCGATGTGTCCAGCATTCCGCTGTGGATTTTTATTGTGCTAACTTTGATGGGAGCGATCGCAGGGAATATCCGCACCATCGCCCTACCAACCCTCGTCACCCTGCTGATTCCTGAAGCTGAGCGAGACAAAGCCAATGGTCTGGTGGGTACCGCCAATGGGGTGTCATTTCTCATCGCTTCTATCTTTAGCGGATTGGCGATCGGTTTTCTGGGTGTCTATTGGGTGATGGTGTTTGCGATCGCCCTGACGGTTGCCGTCATCCTGCATCTGAGTACTCTCCCCATTCCCGAACAAACGATTATCCATCCGGAACATCACACCCAACACATCGACATTCGCGGGACGATTCGGGCCATCGCGCTCGTCCCCGGCTTATTTGGACTGATTTTCTTTAATTGCTTCAATAATTTTCTGGGTGGTGTCTTCATGTCCCTGATGGATGCCTACGGTCTATCCCTGGTTTCAGTACAAGTGTGGGGAATTTTGTGGGGACTTTTAAGCCTGGGATTTATTGTGGGTGGCTTGGTTGTTGCTAAACGAGGGTTAGGAAAGAGTCCATTACAAACCCTATTTCTGGCAAATATTGTTATGTGGGTGATTGCCACTGGCTTTACGATTCAAGCCTCGGTTGCATCGTTAGCTATTGGGATGTTCATTTATCTCTGTCTAATTCCAGTCGTTGAAGCAGCAGAACAAACGATTCTGCAAACCGTCATTCCATTGGAACGGCAAGGGCGTGTTTTCGGCTTTGCCCAGAGTATTGAGCAAGCGGCATCACCCCTCACCGCCTTTATGATTGGACCGATCGCCCAGTTCATTTTCATCCCATTTATGACTACAGGGTCAGGCGTAGATCTAATTGGTGACTGGTTTGGCACTGGAGCCAATCGCGGCATTGCCCTTTTATTTACCCTAACCGGACTCATTGGGTTAATGGTGACGTTACTGGCAATGCGATCGCACGCCTACCAGAAGCTATCTGCAAATTATCAAAAAATGCTGGTTAGCGAATGATAAACTTGCGCCCTGCTACTTCCGCTGATTTAGACCTCCTGCAACACTGGGATGAACAACCGCATGTGATCGCCTCTGATCCAAACGATGATTGGCATTGGGAGATAGAACTCGATCGCACCCCTGATTG
The DNA here is from genome assembly GCF_052939515.1 of Phormidesmis sp. 146-33. Classification (NCBI taxonomy): domain Bacteria; kingdom Bacillati; phylum Cyanobacteriota; class Cyanophyceae; order Leptolyngbyales; family Leptolyngbyaceae; genus Phormidesmis; species Phormidesmis sp. 146-33. The sequence goes on along the minus strand of NZ_JBJPHU010000017.1, from coordinate 41,408 downwards.
GCGAGAACAACTGATTGCAGAGATCGACGGTCGGGCGCTCGGATTCATTCAAATTATCGATCCGGCACGGGAGGAAAGCCACTACTGGAGGGATGTAGCAGAAAATCTTCGGGCGATCGACATCTGGATTGGAGCGGAGACAGATTTAGGCAAAGGTTATGGGACTCAAATGATGCACCTTGCCCTTACCCGCTGTTTTTCTGACTCATTGGTAACGGCAGTCCTCGTCGATCCGCTGATCAGCAATACTCGCGTTCATCGCTTTTATGAACGCTTGGGATTCCAATGTGTAGAGCGTCGTCAGTTTGGAGACGATGATTGCTTTGTCTATCGCCTAAATCGAGAGAATTGGCATCCTTTAGAAGAAAAAGAGGTCAATCTATGAGTTTCTATGTGCTTGGTTTTCCGGACATTGATGAAACCAGAATTGGAGTCGTTGGAGGTAAAGGGGCGAACCTGGGAGAACTTTCCAGGATTGAAGGAATACTCGTACCCAATGGCTTTTGTATTTCGACGATCGCCTATAACAATACTTCGGACAAAATTTGAGCAGATTTTCCGGCTCAAACCCTGACTCGCTCGCGGAACAGGATCTTATTTTCAAAGTTAGGAATAGAGCCAACTTTGAAAAAATAGCTCAATGCTGGAACCGTAAGCCCTGAAAGCTTTTTAGAAGCGTTCAAAAAACTGTCCGAAGTATTGCTATAAAAGAATCATTGAGAAAACACCGTCGATTAACGAATTACTGGAGCAGTTATCGCGTTTGAAGGTGAATGAGCGGGATAAAATCCGTGAAGTTAGCAGTGAGATTCGCAGGATTATCGAAGGGATAGCCATTCCTGAAGATATGAGTGAAGTGATCGCCCACTTTTTTCCAGGCTTGGAGAAAAAGCTGCCTACGCCGTCCGATCAAGCGCAACAGCAGAGGATTTACCCACAGCCTCCTTTGCAGGTCAGCAGGATACTTATTTAAATATTATTGGGAAAGAAGCAATCCTCAAGCACATCAGCAAGTGCTGGGCATCGCTATTTACCGAGAGGGCAATCATTTACCGCCTGCAAAACGGCTTCGACCACCGTAAAGTTTACCTGTCTGTGGTGGTTCAAAAGATGGTCTTTCCACAGATGTCAGGGATTTTGTTTACGGCAGATCCGGTTACTGGTAATCGAAAGGTGGTCTCCATTGATGCCAGTTTTGGACTGGGGGAAGCGATCGTCTCTGGAGTGGTGAATGCCGATAACTACAAAGTGCGGAACGGTAAGGTGATCGATAAGAAAATATCCACCAAGAAACTAGCAATTGGTGCTCTAAAAGATGGTGGTACAAAAGCACAGGAGATTGAGACTGAGCGGCAGAATCAACAAGTGCTGACAGATGAGCAGATTGTGCAGCTTGAGCGCATCGGTCGAACAATCGAAGCTCATTTCGGCAGTCCCCAAGACATTGAATGGTGTTTGGTTGATGATACGTTTTACATTGTCCAGAGTAGACCAATCACGACGTTATTCCCGATTCCTGAAATGAATGATCAGGAAAATCGCGTCTTTGTTTCTGTCGGTCACAACCAAATGATGACCGATGCCATGAAACCCTTGGGATTGTCTTTTTTTCTGTTAATGACCCCTGCACCCATGCACACGGCTGGTGGACGGTTATTCGTTGATGTGACAGCGACGCTGGCTTCACCTGTCGGCAGAGAAACGATATTAAACGTCACCTTGGGAAAATCTGATCCGCTGATGAAAGATGCGCTGACAACCATCTTGGAGCGGGGGGATTTTATCAAATTGTTACCTGATGATCAGAGTCCCGGCAAAAGCAGTAAAAGGCGATCGCTTGCGGATTTTCAAACCCTAAACGATTACGATCCGGCGATTGTGGCTGATTTAATTCAACAGAGCCAAGCCTCGATCGCAGCGTTAAAACAAACCATCCAAACGAAATCAGGAGCGGATCTATTTGATTTTATCCTGGAAGATATTCAGCAATTAAAGCAGACCAACTTTGATTCCCAGAGTTTTGGTGTGCTGATTACGGGGATGAATGCTGCCTCCTGGATCAATGAAAAAATGAACGAGTGGTTAGGCGAAAAAAATGTAGCGGACACGCTTGCTCAATCAGCACCCAACAATATTACGTCACAAATGGGTCTGGCACTATTGGATGTTGCGGATGCGATTCGTCCTTACCCGAAAGTCATTGAGTATTTGCAACAGGTCGAAGAGGATAATTTTCTGGGTGAATTAGTGCAGATTGAGGGTGGACAGGAAGCGCAGAGCGCGATCGCGACTTTTCTTGACCAATACGGGATGCGATGCGCTGGAGAAATCGATATTACGAGACCTCGTTGGAGCGAAAAACCACCCACACTGATTCCGATGATTTTGAGTAACATCAAGAACTTAGAGTCGGGTGAACGCGATCGCAAATTTGAGCAAGGGCAACAGTCAGCTTTAAGAAAAGAACAAGAGCTATTAGAGCGATTGCAGCAATTACCGGATGGTGAACAAAAGGTCAATGAAACAAAACGCATGATCAAGCTGCTTCGGAGTTTCATTGGCTATCGTGAATATCCCAAATACGGCATCGTGAGTCGTTACTTTGTTTATAAGCAGGCATTGCTGAAAGAAGTCGAACAACTCATCCAAGCAGGTGTGATTCAGGAAAAGGAAGATGCCTACTATCTCACCTTTGAAGAACTTCGCAACGTTGTATGCACAAATCAAATGGATTACTCAATCATCAGCAAACGAAAAGGTGAGTACAAACGCTATGAAAAACTAATGCCGCCGCGTGTAATCACGTCTGAGGGTGAAATCATTGCAGGTGAGTACAAACGAGAGAATTTGCCAGCTGATGCGATCGTCGGTCTACCCGTTTCCGCCGGAGTGATAGAAGGACGCGCACGGGTCATTCTCAACATGGAAGAAGCTGATCTGGAAGATGGCGATATATTAGTCACCACATTTACGGACCCTAGCTGGACACCCTTGTTTGTATCTATCAAAGGTTTAGTCACCGAAGTGGGTGGACTGATGACGCATGGAGCCGTGATCGCACGGGAATATGGTTTACCAGCGGTGGTTGGAGTAGATCATGCGACCCAACGGATCAAAGACGGGCAACGAATTCGCGTGCATGGAACAGAAGGGTATGTAGAAATTCTATAATGGGTAAGATGTTGTCTCTTTACGTGTAATAAACGAGACTTAATCTGACACTTCGTGTAAACTTGATACCGAATGGGAGTGTCACAATGAATACACAGGACAAGATTATCCAAAACAAACTGGGTATGTTCAATCTCGCCAAAATGCTGGGTAACGTCTCTCAGGCGTGCAAAGTCATGGGCGTTTCCCGCGATAGCTTCTACCGCTTTAAGCCTGTACACACTTGGCGTAGAGGTTCTGTCGTCTACGGTGAGCACTACAGCGTCGTCTAAGTGCGCTGTTTTGGTCCTCGTTATGATTGGCATGCACCTCAGATCCGGCACTGATAGCCGTAAATGGATGCTCAGGGTAAACCCACTCAATCCGCCTGTTGCCTTGAGAACCTTTGATTTTCATGGCGACTTCTAGCCCTTCGCGCCAAACCTTGCAGCGCTGGTAATCTGGGTAGGCTTCTCCTAATTTGAGATAGACACAGGCAAGTTTCCACAATGCTTTACCATAGCGCCGGTCACCATCAGTAAACCAACGAATGAACTGGGCTGGTTTTGCCCAATTCCAGGCTCTTTGAATGCCTTGCTCAAACAATTGAGTCTGCTTTTTGCCTGCCTGGGCGGTAGTCCAATAGCGACTCTGGCGTTCGATGAAATGGATTGTTCAACCTTTACTGGCTTCCGGGGGGAAGGTTCTCGCCGACACGAGTGTACAGTTCATCCCCTTCGAGCATGACATCAGACCCTTCCGGTGCCGGCGGTGATCACTGAGGAGTTTGCTGGGCAAGCCTTTGCTCCTAACGCATGATGGTTGAGTGAGACTTGCCAAACGACCGGTCGCACGAATGCCCAATCCTTTGCGGACATTCAAAGTCGCACCCACAATTACTGATGAGGTTCGTAGCTTTGACATCGGAGTGCCTGTTCGCTCGTTGAATTGTCGCTTGCAAGCCTTGCACCGATATTTCTGAACAACACTGTTATCTTGACGCCTGGTTGTCCCATTTTTCTCTACATTTTGGCTTTGGCAAGTTGGACAGTTCATTGATGCATCCTCAACGCTGACTTTATTTTAACTACCATCCTTTAGCAAACCAGTGCCTGAAATTCCAGACGATCAACTCAGGCTAATCTTTACCTGCGCTTACCTGGCACTGGCAATTGAGACTCAGGTGGCTCACACACTGCGAATGCTTGGCGGACTCGAAACCGATGAAATTGCCCGTGCCTTTCTTGTGCCAAAGGCGACGATGGCGCAACGGCTGATGCATGCCAAGCGCAAAATTCGGGATGCAGGCATTCCCTACAAAGTGCCAGACACAACCGACGTACCCGCCCGAATAGATGCCGTGTTGAGCGTCATCTATCTCATTTTCAACGAAGGCTATGCGGCGACCCGTGGTCAAACAATCATCAGAGCCGATCCGTGTGCCGAAGCGATCTGGCTCGGTCGCCTCGTGAGGGCGTTGATGTCCCCACAACCCCCCTCAGAAGTCACGGCACTGGTGGCACTGATGTTGCTGCACGATGCACGTCGGGATGCCCGTTTAGATGAGCAGGGCGATTTGGTGCTGCTCGAAGATCAAGACCGTCGTCGTTGGAATCAGCCGCAAATTGCTGAGGCACTGCCACTGGTGGAAGAGGCACTACGAGACGGCACAGGATCGTTTGCCCTGCAAGCGGCGAAAGCTTCGCTCCACGAGTGTTTGCAGCCCTTCGGCGTCAGGCAGCACGAGCAGAAGACACCGATTAGGTGCAGATTGTTCAGCTTTATGCAGTGATGGAACGCTTGCACCCATCCCCGATCGTCTCACTAAATCGGGCAGTGGCGATTGCAATGGTCGAGGGATATGAGGTAGCACTCACCCTTCTGGATGAACTTGCTACCGAACTCGACAGCTATCACCTGTTTTACGCCGCTCGTGCTAATCTGTGGCGACGAGGCGGAAACGCTGTCGCTGCTGCCCAAAGTTACGATCGTGCGCTGAAGCTCGTAACTAATAACAGTGAACGCCGCTTCCTGGAACGTCGGCTGCGCGAAGTTCAGCTTTAGCTAGACTGAGACCGTGACGTTGATCGCTACCAGCGAATATGGCGGATTTGTATTGCTATCCGTTTTAGGGGGCGTAAGATTCTGATGCCAGGAGGTTTGAGCGCAAGACCTGTAGAATGAGCAATTTCCTCTGCAACAGTCGCGATCGTTTTTCTCTCGGTATTGAGATGGACTGCGAACTTTTCGTCTGATAAAGCGTTCAAGCATCGATCCAGGTGACGCGCACCCCAAGAGTTGCTGCCATCCCCGCGCCATCGCAACCGACGCAGAATCGTCTCGCGAGAAGCCAGTAAAGTAAAGTGATACACCTGTAATCCCTCTCGATGCAATGCACCGATGATTTGCTCGTGATAGAGCGGATTGACAACCGTCATTGGAACAATGATGACACCTGAAAAGTTCTCAGCAACGTATCGCAACGTTTGGTAAGTGAACTCACGCCAGACGGGATGGTCTTGAAAGTCTCGATGCATCTGAGGTGGCAGCACTTTACGCAGTGCAAAGCCAATTTGCTCAGGATCAAACACAAAACTACCCGGAATGCGGCGATGCAGCTCGAAGGCAGTCTGAGTTTTGCCAACTCCAAATGCTCCGTTTAACCAAATAATCATCAGCAATAGCAATTCTCTCAGATCGGCTACAACATAGCACTGGCTTGATATTGAGTCACGCAAACCAACGCTTTGGGAACATTGCCTCGATCTCCAAGAGTCTCTCGAAACGAACCACTGCCTGTAAACTGAGAAATTTTGAGTCTCTGTTATGCGGCACTACGGCACTGGTCTGTTAATGAGTGATGTGTAAAATGGTTGCATCGCGTGGATCAGAGCTGATGCACTGCCCAGAATGTGAAAGTCAGCAGGTCGTCAAGAACGGCAAGGTTACCCTCCAAGACGGTTACGACTCCAGCAATGGCAATGGGATACTGTGGTCGCCCAGTCTCGATGCTTGAATTGCTGACACAGCGAGGCTTCGCCTCCCTCATCCCTTAAAAGACCAGTGCCCCGATTTGCGGCATTGGATGGAGAAGAGGAAGAAGCGATCGTATTAATCGATATCGGCAACCACGACGAGGTGTATTAGGCATTCAACGCCCCCAAAATGCCTGTTGTCATCTCTACTGCGTTTGGCATCCGCACAAATTGTCACCATTGCTGAAATTAATTCTGTAATCTTACGGAAACTGCCGACAGAAGTAGAAGAATTAACTACAACTAAAATGTAGTCGTTTGGCGGTGGCTTATGGATGCTTTGACTGGAGCGACGATCGCAAAAATTGCCTTTGATGAGTTTGTGAAGTCTGGAGCCGGAGAAATCGCGAAGAAAGCGGTCGGCGGCGCGATCGAGCAGTTGCGATCAACGATTAAGGCACGATTTAAGGGGAATCAGAAGGCGGAGGATGCGATTGAGAAGATCGAGAAAGAGCGATCGCCCGAAGCGCTCGAAACACTTTCGGGGTATCTAGATTACGAAATGGGTAATCCTCAATTTGCTCAAACGTTACAACAGTTGGCGCAGCAGGTGACCAATGTTGGTGATCAGACTATCAATGGTGATCAGACTATAGAAGGGAGTCGAACGTATACTCAGACTGCTGGACGAGACATCTTCACTATCGAGAAAATTGAGGGCAGAGTAAATAAGCTGGGTGGTTCGTGAGCATGATGCACTCAGACGGGCAGTACTCTAGACGAGATATTTTTAACATCAACAGGCTTCAAGGCAATTTGTTTGTCTTGAACGGGGAATCGTCTGCTCAGACTCAGCCTGACAGGACAAATCTCTTTGATTCCCATAGATCGACACCTAACTTTGTTGGGCGAGATACAGAACTTGCTCGGTTGCACAAGATTTTGCAACGAAAGGATGCAGTCGTTTGGGTAGCTGTCTATGGGATGGGTGGTGTAGGAAAAACTCAGCTAGCGATCGAATATGCCAAGAGCTATCAGGAGAGTTACTTTCCGGGGGGAGTATGTTGGCTGAATGCACGGGAGGATCTAGCTTCTCAAATCATCCAGATTGCTGAATTGGATTTGCAACTTCCAGGAGTTCGTGATGAGTGGGTAAGATCCTTGCCAACAGAGGAATTGGTGCGATGGTGTTGGCGGCATTGGCAGCCTTGTGGTCAAGTTTTAGTGGTGTTAGATGATGTTCCAGATGCCGAACACTGGGCGATATGTCAACGTTTTCTGCCGAATCTGAGTCAATTCCGGTTGCTGTTAACAACACGGATGAGGGGACTGGATGCCAACTTTGTTGAAATTGAGCTAGACGTGTTGCAGTCTGAAGCAGCACGGGGGCTATTAGGGCATTTAGAGAAACTGGAGCGAGTATCACAAGACCCTAATACTGCTGATGAGTTATGCGAAGCATTAGGATGGTTGCCTCTTGGAATTGAATTGGTGGGGCGGTATTTAGCGTCAGATCGTTTTTTGACATTAAAAGAGATGTTAGGTCTGTTGCAGGCTGAAAAACTGAGATGTGAGGCTTTAGAGCGATTGCCGCAGTATCAAATGACGGCACAGCTTGGAGTTAGAGCCGCTTTTGAGTTGACGTGGAAGCAGTTGGATGAAGATAGCCAGGTAGTAGCAAGGCTCTTGAGTCTATTTGCACCAGATGCAATCCCTTGGTGGTTGGTGGAATGGATAATGCAGCGAGTGAAGGGAGAAGAGTATTTGATCCGAAAAGCGCGGAAGCGCTTAGATAATGCTTCGGTGGTGCAGATTAGTAAAGAAAATTTAGAAGTTTGCCGATTGCATACATTAATTCAGAACTTTTTAGCTGAGAAGCACCGAATTGCAGCTGGGACAACCGGAGATCAATCATTATTGAATGCATTCACGTCTATACTGGTCGATATTGCCGCACAGATCCCTTGCAATCCAACTAGTCAGCAAATTCTGATTTTTATACCAATTCATTCTCACTTGCAAGAGGTAGCACAGCACCACACACAAGAATTGCAGGGCGAAGATCTTTTATATCTATTTAGTGGTCTTGCACAATTCTATGAAGGGAAAGGACTCTATGCTGAGGCAAAGATTTGGTATGAGAAGTGTCTGGAAGTAATACATTCTCACTATGAGAGTGGTCATGCTGATGTTGCAATGACGCTCATGGCTGTAGCACGCTTCTATCAAAAGCGAGGGATTTTAGGCAAGGTTGAGTCACTTTACATACAGTCTTTAGAAATGTGGCAGCGATTGCATGAAGATGATCATTCTGATGTGGCAAATACTCTCTGTGATTTAGCAGGTTTTTACCTAGACCAAGCACGCTTAGAGGAAGCTGAGTCTTTTTGCATACAGTCATTAGAAATGAGGAAACGGCTGCATGAGGATGATCATCCTAATGTGAAAGGGAGTCTCAATCAGTTGGGGGTATTACGCCTTTCTCAAGGGCGGCTGAGTGAGGCTGAATCGCTTCTTTCACAATCTCTAGAAATGGGTGAACGATTGTTCGCAGGTGACAATCTTAGTATGGCAAGTAGTCTTTCCAATTTAGCATTGCTCTATCTGATACAGGGGCGATTGAGTGAGGCTAAAACATTCCGGGTTAGATTACTGAATCTGGCACAACAACATCTTGAAGGTAATTATTCTCATCTAGGAGCTAGTCTCGCACAGTTGGGAGCACAATACTCGGTGCAAGGATACTCAAACGAAGCTGAAAAACTTTGTGTACGAGCATTGGAAATACAGCAAAAACTGTACGAAGGTGATCATCCGAACGTAGCCGATAGCTTCAATTCTCTAGCGTTCTTCTACCTGACAGAAAAGCGTTTAGATAGAACTGAGTCTCTTTTTTTAGAAGCACTAGAAATGCAGCGGCGGTTGTTTGAAAATGACCATCCCGATATTGCAAGCAGTCTCATGGATATTGCAGGACTCTACCTAGTACAGGGGCGATTGGGTGAAGCTGAGTCTTTCTGTTTGCAAGGACTAGAGATGTATCAACAATTGTTTGGGGCTAATCATCCCAACATGGCAACTGCTCTTTTCAGAATTGCCATGATTTATAGACTTCAAGAACGATTGAGTGAGGCAAAACAGGCTTTTCAACAAGCTTCTGAACTTTTAAAGCTGAGCGAAGCAGGATACAGTACCCAACAGATTTTGGAGCTTATGGTTAGTGTGATTGCTAGTACTCATTCAAACTTTCAAGATCTTCCACAGTCTTTAGACGAAGTGTTTTCAATGCTTTTCGATGAACCCTAGAGAAAAAGTAGGGTATGTCAAACAGTTTGTGTCAAAGATAGAAATCTAAATTTGGCTTCTAGATTTTGAATTGAGAGATTACCTCAATCGCTAAATGTAAATCACGATCGCGAAAGCTTGGATTATCGTGTAACTGCAACAAAATCCTGATCAGCCTCCCAGCGCCAAATCAACTGGGTTCTCTGGTTCTGCGTTGGGCTGGCGACCCTTGCGGTATCTGCAAAGCAGCCCGTCCTTCTCATCGCATGGCTCCAGAAATAAGTGCAAAGTAGCGATCGCTGCCGTCATAACGGAACCCATAAGACCACATTTGTGGGGAAGATCGATCTTCATCCGCCCGATAATCGCGCAGGCTCACGATCGCCACGCCATTTTGCCTCAAGCACCTGTAGAACCCTTGGAGCGCAACTCGGATCTCATCTTCGCCAGGGAGATGGGGCAAGGAGTTGTCAGCACTTAGCACGACATCAAATCCAGAACCATGAATTTCGGCACAGTGACGCATATCTGCCACTTTGAACGTAACGTCAAGTCCTCGTGTCACCGCTTCTTGGCGCGCCCGATTCACTGCTGCTGCTGATAAATCAGATGCCGTTACCCAATGTCCGAGGGCAGCGAGTCCTAATGCCTGCGTCCCAATGCCATAGGAAACATCCAGAATGGATAGAGGTGCTGAACCAATGAAGTCGCTGACAACACCATTGAGTGCCTCCCCCTGCCGTTCGATGGCTTCGTTCCAATTTGGGTAGACAAGGTGATAAAGATTGGCAATTTCGTCGTACATCCCAAAATTGACTCCAACTGGGCTAAGAACCGTGGCACTTTGTCTCTGAGGATCTTATGCAAGCGTTGTGTATCCCAGGTCAGTCAGTACTTCTTTGATCGTGCGTTCCGCGAGTGCTACCAATCCAGGGTTCGTCTCAGCGTAATACGGCATAATTAGAACGGCTTGGTGAAGGGCATAGCCTCTCGCTCGATTCCACGTATCGTCGTCAACATCGAGAGCAACACGAAATACCGATCGTCCAATAGGGTTGAAGACACTCCAGGCAGCAATGACATCCGCAGCCGGATCACCCACACCAATGCCGCCAAAGTCGATCACCGCCCGCAGCCGTCCGCCTTTCACAAGCAGGTTCGATCGCAGCAAATCTGTGTGTATCCAAACGGGTGTTCCATCCCAAGCGGCTGCTTCGAGTACGCTGCTCCAAGCCAGTGCAATCGCATTCCTGTCGATCGTGCTTTGCAACGCCTCTATTGCCGTGCGCGTCGCCGTGTCCAGTTCGCGGAGTGGCTTACGTCCAGTGGGGGGTGTGCCGACGGGATCAACGCGGCGTAGTTTGATGAGGAATTGCGCTAAATCGGCAGCAGCCTGACGTTCATCTTGGATCAGGTCATCTTGATACGGATGACCCTCAATCCAGCGGTAGATCGCCCAGGGAAAGGGATACTCCCTTGTCGGCTGCCCCTTTGCAACTGGCTCAGGAATATGCAGCGACAGATGTGGAGCAAGCTTCGGTAGCCACTCCCACTCTTTCTCGATATCTCGCGCCCATGACTCCAGGAGCGGAAATCGCGCACAGAAGTGATCACCGAGCCGATAAATTGCGTTTACCGTTCCTGTGGACTGCATTGCATGAATTGGCAGATTAGCAAACTGGGGGAATTGTGCAGTCATTAACCGTTCAACGAGGAACTCGTCGATGTCAATTTCCCCTTCATGCATCTTTATACGGGGTCTGAATTCCGCATCTGGTCGTCTTGACATAACTCCATGCTTTATCTTGACCGACGTTTAGACAGATCAAATCTCACGCGCATGGTACCACGGATAAAAGTTAGTTGTATTATATTTGTAGTATTAAACTACAATCTGTGGTATAAAACTACATCTCTAACCTCGGCACGAATTGGCTTGTTTGCGCGTAACCAATGCGATGTGCTGGATTATTGGCATTAACCGGAGTGGATATGGAAGTGCGGATTGAACCTTACAATGCTGACAATCTCGATGCCGTCATTCAGCTTTCGCTGCGAGCCTGGACTCCGGTGTTTGAGTCAATTCAGAACGCGATGGACGTTGAAGTGTATCGATCGTTTTATCCCAATGGTTGGCGGATGAGCCAGCAAAAGGCGATCGAGGATGTCTGTGCTGCTGAAGACATAAACGTGTGGGTTGCACTCGATTCAGGTTCCACTGTAGGGTTTGTCGCCGTGAAACTAGACTCCGAATCCAGGATGGGCGAAATTTACATGATTGCTGTCGATCCAGACTTTCAAGGTCAAGGCATTGGCAGCACTCTGATGGAATTTGCGCTTGAGCAGATGAAAGAGACTGGGATGACGATTGCAATGGTCGAAACAGGAGGTGATCCGGGTCATGCTCCAGCCCGTCACACTTACGAAAAGCTGGGCTTCGGGCTGTGGTCAGTCGCCCGATACTTCAAGAAACTCTAGGGGTCGATCACGCTAAATTTCCATTAGTTACTCAGTGTTGCTGTACAAAACTTGCATCTTCTCGATTCGTTACCCTGAAGATCAAGTTCGCATGGACGCTTAACTCGGCATGGTTAATCCTCTGCTGATCACCAAGTTGTATCTTCCATCGCCACCTTCACCGGGGCAGTTGCCCTTAGTGCAGCGAAAACGTTTGCTGGAGAAATTAAATCAGGGATTAACCAACAAACTGATCCTGATTTCGGCGGCGGCGGGTTTTGGGAAGACGACCCTGTTGAGTGAATGGGCACATGAACTCAAACTCCCCGTCAGTTGGCTTTCTCTTGATGAGCGGGATAATGATCTCACTCGCTTCTGGACGTATGTTGTGACCGCTTTACAGCAACGTCATCCAAACATCGGCGAAGCGACGCTAGCGATGCTGCAATTCGTTTCGCGAAGCTCCGAAGGATCGACGGAACCGACTTCTGCTGAAGCATTTTTAACACCGCTGATCAATGAACTCGCGCAACTCCAAACCGACGTAGTTCTGGTTCTAGATGACTATCATCTGATTAACACTTCTGCGATCCACGACGCACTTATTTTCCTGCTGGAACATTTGCCGCTTCAGGTGCATCTCGCGATCGCCACTCGGATTGATCCACCGCTATCGATCGCGAGATTGCGCGTCCGCGCTCAATTAACAGAACTCCACGCCAACGACTTGCGCTTTACCCATGAAGAAGCAGCGGCATTCCTGCATCAGTCCCTCGCTCAACCCTTAACCGAGGCACAGATCGCGACGCTGCAAACCCAAACTGAAGGCTGGATTGCAGGATTACAACTCGCGATGCTTTCGCTGCGGGAAGCGGCAGATTCCGAGGCATTGATTGAGTTGTTTAGCGGTAGCCAACGCAATGTGCTGGATTATCTGGTGGAGGAAGTTCTAGAACGGCAATCTCAGCTCGTGAGGAAGTTTCTGCTGCGGACTTCGATTTTAGAGCAGATGTGTCAATCTCTCTGCAAAGGTAACTACTCAGGCTTAAAACATCATAACGATTTGCGTCAAAGTACAGAAGTAGAAGTAGAGTTTGGAGAAACTGACGCAGATTAGAGGTCAACCTCATTGAGTGACTCCCCTGCCAAAAAGCTTGCCATCAGCCGTGATGAAATCCGAGCCGTCTACGCGCAGGGGGAAGAAGCGGTCGTGGCATTGGTCGAAGGATTACTGCACCGAATCGCAGAGCTAGAGGCGCGGGTTGAGCAGTTAGAGAATCAGGTGAGCAAACATAGCCGCAATAGCAGTAAGCCCCCCTCAAGTGATGGGTTCAAGCCGCAGCCGAAAAGTCTACGCGGCAAGCGTGAGCGAAGCAGTGGCGGACAGAAAGGGCACCCTGGACAAACGTTAGAGTGGTCGTTTGAGGTGGATTACGTCGAATCTCATCCGGTGGTGGCGTGTGAGGTTTGCGGAAGTTCATTAGTCGAGACAGCAGTGGAGTCGTGGGACATCCGCCAAGTTCAAGATTTAGCGCCGATGCGGTTGGAAGTGACAGAACACCGGGCGCAAGTGAAGTGCTGCCCTCATTGTCAGACGCTGAATCGAGGGAAGTTTCCTCAAGATGTGAATCGCGTGGTGCAGTATGGGGCGCATCTGAAGGGATTGATGGTGTATCTTCTGGATTACCAGTTGTTGCCCTCGGCACGAGTGCAAGAACTGTTGTCGGATGTGCTGGGGTGTGAAGTTTCAGAAGGAACGCTCTACACGAGTCGAGACCGATGTTTTGCAGAACTTGCGCCTGTGGAAGTTGCCATTGCCCAACAGATTAGCCAAGCCGAAGTGCTGCACTGTGATGAAACCGGGATGCGGGTGCAAGGCAAACTGTGGTGGTTACATGTCGCCAGTACAGAGGGCTTGACCTGCTACTTTGTCCACGCCAAGCGAGGCAAAGACGCGATGGATGCCATGAACATTTTGCCCGCCTATGACGGCATCAGTGTGCATGATGGACTCAAGAGCTATGCTCAATACCCTTGCGGTCATGCCTTGTGCAATGCTCACCATCTGCGCGAGTTAGCTTTTATCACGGAGCGCTATCAACAGAGTTGGGCCCAAGAGATGAGCAGCTTGCTGTGCGAGGTCAAACAACAAGTAGACCAAGCTAAATCTGGGGGAGAAACCGCGCTATCCGAGGAACGGATGCAGGGGTTTGAGCAACGCTATCAGACCTTGATTGATGCCGGGCTTGAATCTAATCCGCTGCCCGACCCATCCCCGCCCGATGCCCCAAAATCCAGGGGGCGACCCAAGCAATCGCCTGCGAGAAATCTACTAAACCGCTTGCAGCAACACCAAGACCAGGTGTTAGCCTTCATGGTCGATTTTCGCGTCCCCTTTGATAACAATCAGGCGGAGCGGGATTTACGCATGATGAAGCTCAAGCAGAAGATTTCCGGTGGGTTTCGCTCTGTTGCAGGGGCGCAGCAATTTGGTCGCATTCGTGGCTATATCTCTACCCTCAAGAAGCAAGGGTTGAATGTATTGGAAGCGCTTACGCAAGTTTTCTTGGGCAATCCAACTCTGCCCACTGTCATTCAACCTGAGTAGTTACCTGCAAAGTCGTAGTCGGAGAGGATATCGTTCATGAAGCCGACACGCTTGAACAGTTGGAGCGCCAGAATCTGTTTGTCGTTCCATTAGATCACAATCGCATCTGGTATCGCTATCATCACTTGTTTGCAGCCGCATTGCGGTACATTTTGCAGCGAACAGAACCTGATTGCATTTTGATCTATCACGATCGCGCGGCTCAATGGTATCAACAGCAGGGGTACATTGCAGAAGCAATTCAACATGCCATTGCAGCCCGATCGTTTGAATATGCAACCCGTTTAATCGAGCAGGAAATTCAGACGAGTGAAAATCCTCGTTTAGATGCAGTTGTTCTCCGTCAGGCTTTCGCAGCATTACCCGCAGAACTAATCGACACTCGCCCCTGGTTGCTGGTCGCCAAAGCCTGGGTTGGATTTACCTCCTCGCAATTTGCAGAGGGAATTGCAGCGATTCAACGCCTTGAACAGTGTCTCAACCAGAACCCGCCTGAGATTGAGCATGTGGATCGGCTTTGGGGAGTCGTGATCGCCTTAAAAGGAGCGCACGCTCGTCAGCAAGGCAATACGGTAGAGGCGATCGCCTGTATGGAAAGAGCCTTGCAATTGCTGCCACCGGATCATTCCTGGCTGCGATCGCTGGTTCTGCTCAATCTCGGAGTCACCTATTTTGTTGCAGACAATTACGAAGCGGCAAAGCGGTTACTGGTAGAAGTCAGTCGGATTGGCAAGGCACAGGGCATGGCTGATCCGGCGATCGCGGGACTTTACTTACAGGCACAGTTTCTTGCCCTGCGGGGTCGCCTTGACGAGTCCGTTTCACTTTGTCAGCAAGGTTTAGAGTTAGCGACCGAACGGCACTGGCTGGCAACTTACGCAGGTGTGTTGGTTCAGGTCGCGCTAGCGGATTTGTTGCGAGAGCAAAACCAATTAGAAACGGCTGCTGAGCATCTGACTCAAAGTATCGATCGCGCTATTCAAAACCGCCAGCCTGGATTGATGATGGGTTACATTACTCTGGCACGTGTGCGTCAGGCGCAGGGTGACTTCCAATCAGCCTGGACTGCCCTTCATGCGGCTGAACGCTGTCAACCCTGGCTCTGGTCTACAATTCTTTCAGTCGAAGCTGGCAAAGTTAGACTATATCTGGCAGAAGGAAATGTAGATGCAGCAATGGCTTGGGCAGAAAGTAGCGGTTTGAGCAGCGAAGGAGAACTTCATTACAGCCCGACTCAACAATCTCCTCAAGGTTCTGAACTCGATTATTCCACCTTTGCCAGAGTGTTACTCGCTTATGGACGGCAGCGATCGTCACCTGCTCATTTGCAAGATGCAATCCGATTGCTGACTCGATTGCAGGAATTTACTCATGTGGGGGGACGAACGATTCGGGTCATGGAAACGCTGCTTTTACAGGCGTTGGTTTTACAGGCTCAAGGTGATCGAACGCGATCCTTAGATGCCCTCAATCAAGCTCTGAACATTCCTCGTCAAGGAAACTACATTCGTCTGTTTCTAGACGAAGGCAAATCGATGGCAGAGTTATTGCAAACGGCTGTTTCTCAGGATATTCGTGCTGATGAAGCTAAACGTTTGTTAACGATGTTTAGCTTAGTTGAAGAAAAAGTAACCATCATTCAACCGTTCATTGAGCCATTAAGCGCACGTGAACTCGAAGTACTCCATCATCTGGCAACGGGAACGTCGAATCAGGCGATCGCCGACCAGCTATTCGTCAGTCTCGCCGCCGTCAAATGGCACGCCCGCAATATCTACGGCAAGTTGGAGGTGAACAATCGGACTCAGGCAGTCGCGAGAGCTAGAGATTTGGGACTTTTATCGTAGCAGAGTCTATCATTTCAAGACCTATCCTTTTGACTAGTGAAGCTATAACCCAATATCGCCACAATTGGTTTAATCACAAGGAGAACATGAGGTCATGGACAAGAAGCAGAACCTAGCGATGGCGATCCGGTCTCAGTTCATGCAGCCCCGTGGGTTCGCGGGCTGGCTCGTCGGATGGGCGATGGCACTGCGATCGTCGAACCGTCAGCGCAATTTGTGGGCAGTCGAACTCCTCGGCGTGGAGCCAACCGATCGCGTCCTTGAGATTGGCTTCGGACCGGGGATTGCAATCCGGGAGCTAAGCCGTCGAGCAACACAGGGTCTTGTGTGTGGCATCGATCACTCAGAAGTCATGGTTCGGCAGGCAACCCAGCGTAACTTGGATGCTGTACAGGCGGGTCGCGTGGATCTGCGTTGTGGTTTGATCGAGCACCTTCCGGCGTTCGAGGAGCCGTTTGACAGGGTCTTGGCTGTAAACAACATGGGCATGTGGCGCGAACCAGTCGAGCGGCTGAAAGAAATCCATCGCCTCATGCGACCTGGAGGACGGATCGCGATCGTCTCCCAGCCCCGGTGTCCCGGTGCTACGGCAGAGACAACAGTGGCTGCGGGACACGAGATTGTGACACGTCTCACAGAGGCAGGCTTCACGCGCATCCAGTCGGACACGCTTGCACTCAAGCCCCCGGTCGTTTGCGCGATCGGCGAGGTTCTATGAAGACTGCTGAATTATGTCTGCTGCCGAGTGATAGCGTTGCGTCTTCCACCATTTCAAAACTATCCTTTTAACTATCCATTCGGTCAGGGATGAAATCGAACTTGAAAGCGACTTTGAAGATACAGTCGCACATTAATGAGGTTTCATCATGGAATGGACAATTGGGTGGTGGCAGGTTTCAGTTCAGCGAGTGTATCCCACCCCGATATATCTTGCTCAAACCTATAATCGTGCTGCTTTTGGCTGGCATCAACAGCTTCGTCTTCTAGGGTATCGTGCTGCGTATCGAAAGTTGTGGCAATTGCTCAAAACCGCCACCATTTTGTCTGACTGGAAAGACAACTCAACGATTTGTGATTGTGGGATTGGGACAGGGGCATTCAGTCTAGCATTTGCTCAAACGATGAATCCGACAGTCCACATTACGGGAGTTGATCTGTCTTCTGAAATGCTAAACCAGTCACATCAACAACTGAGTCAAGCCAACGTTCTGCATCAACTTTGCCAAAGTGACGTGAATGCTTTGCCATTTGCCGATCGTACCTTCGATGCGGTGATCAGCGCTCACATGCTGGAACACTTGAGCAATCCAATACAAGGGTTACGGGAAATGGTCAGAATACTTCGCCCAGGGGCACCGTTGGTTCTAGCTGTAACCCGATCGGGATTACCTGGATCGCTGATTGAGTGGCATTGGGGCAATCAATGTTTTCGCTCGGAAGAACTGACAGCACTCTTGGATGAAGCAGGATTATCTCACGTTCAGTTTTTCTCGTTTCCAGTTGGACTGGCTCGCCTGACTAGCATGGCTTGTATCGGCTTTAGGAGGATATAATGTTTCTAAAAACTTGGCGTTTCATCACACTCATTTTTGTTGCATTATTCATGGGATTGGAGTTTGCCCACACGTTAGAACTACCCGCCAAGATGCAGTACGATGGTGCGCTTTACGTAACGATTCAGAATAGTCTGTACCGATACTTTGGCGCACCCGGTTCCGGTGCATTTATTACGGTGGGTGCCGTTCTTTGCGCGATCGCCCTCACCGTTCTAGTCCGCAAACGCCGACCTGCGTTTTGGTGGACGCTAGCAGGGACGATTTGTTTGGCAATAGCATTCCCTCTGATCTATTTTTTGCGGATCGAACCTGTCAATGTCGTGATCGAGCAGGCAACTGCAATCTCCGTACCATCCAATTGGGTGCAATTAAGAACCCAGTGGGAATATGCCCACGCTACTAACTTTATTTTTGGTTTGGCAGGCTTCGTCGCAGTGGTGATATCTGTACTGGTGGATGCGCCTCAGCTTGAAAAAGCAGGAGTTAAAAAGAATTGACCACATTACTGGTATGGAAGGTGGGTATGACATGATGAAGTCCGCGATGATTGAGGCTGTCAGTGACACTTAATCGACCACATCCACATAGAAAAAGATCATGCCATACAGATTTCCAAGATCATATCGGCTGAAAGCTTTACCGCGCCGGTTCATCAACTTTGCTTATAGCCATTTACCCAGGAGAACCGATCCGCGTGTTGTCTCTGCTGCTGAGCAAGTATTATCGACTGCAATGGGCAGTCAGGTTCAATTTACGCAAGTTGAGCGACTTTCTGAGGGAGGGAGAAGAAATTTGCTGCTGCGATGCCACACTCCACCCGTTAGCGGTCTACCCCCAAGCGTGATGATCAAGAAAGTTGAACCAAAGTCTTACAGCCCAGAGCATACCGATCGAGATACACTGCGTTTCTTCAGCGACTGGATAGGATCTCATACCAAATTAAACTAGAGCGATTACAGATTGGATAAAATGAAATGTGTAAAGTTGACGGGCTAACAATGGCTGGAGTCAGCGCGATCGCAATTAAAGAAAGTCTCGACGAGTTAGGTGAGCGGTTGCGACAAACTGACCAGCCAATCCTCAAAGAGCGATTGCAAGTGTTGTACTGGCTCAAGCAAGCGCAAGCACCGAGTATCTGCCAAATTGCAGTGGCAATCGGCAGGCATCGAGGCACGGTGCAAAAGTGGTTAGCTTTATATCGAGCGCAAGGACTCGAAGCATTGCTAGTGGTTAAACCAACGCCAGGAGGAGGCAATCGGGTGATTCCAATGTGGGCAGAGGTTGCTTTAGCCCAGCGGTTGCACGACCCCGACAATGGGTTTGACAGCTATGGGAAGGTGCAGCAGTGGCTCTTGGAGAGTTTAGGGGTAGAAGCCGAGTATCATGCGGTGTACCAGATGACGCGCTACCGACTCAAAGCCAAGCTCAAGGTCGCTCGCCCTCAAAACAGCCAGCAGAACCCAGAGCAGCGGGAGGCATTTAAGCAAACCTGGCAGATGACCTTAAGTTGTTGAGTCAGTACCATCGGCAAGTGCGCCACGCTGAGCGACCCATTCGCTACTTCGCGCAAGATGAGAGCCGCTTTGGACTTCACACACTTATCGGACGCTTGATTACGGCAGTTGGGGTTAAACCAATTGGCTCGTGGCAATGGATGTTCAAGGCATTCTGGCTTTATGGTGCGGTGGAACCTGCCACAGGCGAATCCTTTTTCTTGCAGTTCTCCCATGTCGATACCGACTGCTACCAATGGTTCTTGGATGAGTTCTCCAGGGCTTACCCCGACAGCCTCAACCTGCTGCAAGTCGATAACGGACGGTTCCACAAAGGTAAAGACCTAATTGTGCCAGAGAATGTCATTTTAGTGTTTCAACCGCCTTACTGTCCTGAGCTAAATCCCATTGAGCGGCTATGGGAATATCTCAAGGCAGACCTCAAGTGGGCTTCGTTCAAAACGCTAGAGCAACTGCAAACTGAGGTCGACCAACTCCTGTCCCAGTTGACTCCTCAAGTGGTTGCTTCTCTTACGGGTTATCCCTTTATCCTCAATGCTCTATCTGTCGTTAACACCATTTAAATTGGTATGATTATGATCTATCTCGATCACCTGATTTTACGGGTTCGTCATCCAGTCGAATCCGTCCGTTTTTATCAGCAAGTATTGGCATTCCAGTATGAAGGCAGGGCTGAACCATTCGAGATTCTGAGAGTGAATGAGGGATTGACGCTTGACCTGTTGGAGCAAGCCCCACAAGACCAAAGCCATCTGGCGTTTTGCCTGGAGCGCACTTTATTTGAAGCCGTTCATGGTCGTCTTCAGCAGCTCAACATTCCGTTTGGCAATGAGCCGTTCGATCGAAGTGGTGGCTCTGCGGCTCGATCGCTGGGTTCTAGAGGCTTGGCGGATGCCTTGTATTTCTATGACCCTGATCGACACAACATCGAAATCCGCACTTACGAGTTCGAGCCATCACCCGATTTCAAAATCGTTCAAGAATAAATTTTAGTTTCTGTCGAAATGTCAGTGTCTTGCTCGTCATAGTCATAGGAAGCGTCGAAAAATGCTTCAATTCGCTCCAAAAGAGGTAAACACAAATGAGATACAGCATTCTAAATTACGCAAATGAGCAAGATTACGCGACGGGTAAAATCCATCCTCCGGCATTCGCTGCCTACGCCCAAGCTCTCTCTGAAGCCGGAGTGTTGATTGCTGCCACAGGACTCCAACCCAGTCGGACTGCCACGACCGTCCGCGTTCAAGACGGACAGCGAAGCGTGCAAGATGGTCCTTTCGCTGATACCAAAGAGCAATTGGGTGGTATTTATATCATCGACGTGCCTGATTTGGATACTGCTCTCGAATGGGCAGCCCGGAATCCTGCTGCCAGTCTCGCGGGTGTCGAAGTTCGTCCAATTACTGGTATTGAAGTTCGTCCGACCGTCAACCAAACCTAACCATTAGAAGAATCGAGACCTGAAGATGGATGCACGTCGAGCAGTAGAATTGGCAGCCCGTAACGCTTATGGACGGTTGGTTGCTTATTTGACAGCCCAAACCAGAGATGTGATAGCTGCCGAAGATGCGCTCGGCGATGCCTTCCTAGCCGCCCTAAAAACATGGTCAGAAAGTGGAATTCCTAAAAATCCTGAAGCGTGGCTACTCGTCACGGCGCGACATCGCCTGATTGATATCGCGCGACGCACCAAAGTTCAGGATCAAGTCCTCAACACGTTCAAATTGAACACACTAGAATTGCAAACGGAATCCTCTTTTGATACGGTGAACTTTCCAGACGATCGTTTAAAACTGCTGTTTATTTGTGCCCATCCTGCGATCGATGCAGCGATTCATACGCCACTAATGTTACAAACCGTACTCGGTCTAAATGCTGCTCAGATTGCTTCCGCATTCTTAGTTGCACCCAGCACCATGAGTCAGCGATTAGTTCGGGCAAAGGCAAAAATCCGAGATGCTGGCATCGCCTTTGAGCTACCAGAGGCGAAAGAATTGCCAATCCGGTTAGCCGCCGTACTCGAAGCAATCTATGCAGCTTACACGACTGCTTGGGAAACCCTTGATGGGGGTGATTCTCGACATTCAGGATTAACAGAAGCAGCAATCTGGCTGGCACGTCTGTGTGTTCAGTTCATGCCGCAAGAACCAGAAGCACGCGGTTTGCTTGCCCTGATGCTTTACTGTGAGTCCCGACGCAATGCTCGTCGTACCGCCAACGGTTCTTACATTCCCCTATTCCAGCAGGATACTCGGCTTTGGGTACAGTCGATGCTCGATGAAGCAGAACAGGAACTAACGCAGGCAGCGACATTCAAGCAGATGGGACGGTTTCAGCTTGAAGCTGCCATTCAATCGGTTCACACCCACCGCGCCATCACTGGACAGGTTGATTGGGAAGCACTGGTATTGTTATATGCGGGATTAGTTCAGCTTTCGCCGACTCTGGGGGCATTGGTGAACCAGGCGGCGGCGATCGCCCAAACCAAAGGATCAAACCAGGGTTTAGTCCATCTCAATGCACTCCCAAGCGAAGCCGTGAAAAACTACCAACCCTATTGGGCACTAAAAGCTCACTTACTCAAACAGTTAGGATGTCAATCGGAAGCTCAACAAGCGTATTCACGAGCGATCGGGTTAACTGAAGATCCTTCTATCCGCGAGTTTCTTCTCCAACAGTCACTTCTACTAGATGAACAGAATGGACGAAGCTAATAACAGGCTAGTACCCGTGCCACCCTAGAATGTATCAAGACAATCCATCAAGACAATTAGTTAAGTTCAAAAGCTATTTTCGTCCGTAAGCTGATCGAGTTCGATTCTTCCTTGTTGTCTTCATGAACAGCAAGGTTGAACAAGGGGGGAAGGGGGGTTGGCGATCGTTCTAGCTGGGTGTAATATACAGAAAAATTCTCGCGATCTACCTAATTTAGGGAGATAGGCGGAAACATTCTCTCTAAAAAGAAGTTAGCTGGCTTCGTTTCTGGGTTAGGAAGGTATTTCAATGTTGTCTATGGAAGGTTTGATGTTAGGTTAGTCCAGTCCCTCATCAACGAATTGCAGACAAATGGATGAAGTTGTCATCGTTGAGTACGATCCAAACTGGGTGTTTCTTTTTGAACGGGAGCTGCACATATTCGGGCGGTTTTAGATGGCGGTCTCATCGATCGAATTGAGCATTTTGGTAGCACAGCAGTTCCAGGATTGGCTGCAAAACCCACCATTGATTTATTAGTAGGGGTACGCTCACTTGCAGAAGCAAAACAAGTTGCAGTTTCCCGGTTAGAGCATTTGGGCTACGCTTACTGGTTTGATAATCCCGACCCTCAACGGATGTTTTTTGTGAAAGGGTTGCCACCTAATAGTCCACGCACTCATCATATCCACATGGTTGAGCCAGATAGCCCATTGTAGGAGCGTTTGTTGTTTCGGGACTACCTTCGCAAGCATTCGGACGAAGCAGCACATTATGGACAATTGAAGTACAATCTTGCCCGACGCTTTTCGAGCGATCGTGAAGCATATACAATGGAAAAAGCAGAATACATAGAGTCTGTCATGCAAAAAGCTCGACAACAGCCAGCCAGCTAACACTGCGTTGGAGCGAATCGACGGAAGATCTTGGTGCTGAGTTCGAGGTTATCTGAGACCGCTCAACTTTGCCGTTGTGCTGCTTGCGCGCGGCACTTCAGAATCCGTTACTTTAATGTTATGACTCTTTGACAGCGGGCGGGAAAGTAAAAACGATGCAAAGCAATACAAAATCTCAGTTCAAGGCGAAGTTGCTTCGTCCGGCAAACGCGGGTAGCGATGCTACGTGGGCTTTCGTAGTTCTGCCTAAAAGCGCCAGCACAAAGCTTCCGCGACGAGGAAGGACGACGGTGATGGGCACCGTCAACGGCCATGACTTCCAATGTACGCTTGAGCCGGATGGCGAATTGAGTCATTGGCTGCGGTTAGACAAAGAGCTACTTGAAACCACAAAAATAAATGTTGGCGATACGGTCACATTTGAAATCATTCCAGTGGAGCAAGAACCAGAACCTGAAATTCCCTCTGACCTACAGGATGCCCTATTGTCGGCTCCTGATGCACGAGCCGCTTGGGACGACACAACCACTATCGCGCGCTTAGACTGGATTCATTGGATTACTTCAGCCAAGCAGACCAAAACTCGAACGAAGCGGATTGTTGATGCTTGTAATATGCTTGCTTCTGGAAAACGGCGGGTTTGCTGCTTCGATCCATCAGGCTATTACAGTAAAGCTTTTAGCGCGCCGGAAGCGGAAGAGCTATGAGTTGAAGGAGTGTCGATTATTGACCAACAAGCAGCACAACAAGGCGCTGCACCCGACCTCCTACAGCCTGCGCTCGTTCCTCGCTCCGGCTTTCGGCGGCGGGTGAGCTTAGTTGTTATGCAGTCTAGGAGGTGCGCTTGTCTTTATCATCCCGCTTCAGCATTCACCCAGTCGCACCCAACGAGATCGCGTTGATGGAAGCCTTGTTGTTAACTTTCGGCGAAGCCTTCGATGACGTAGAGACCTACAGCGGGAATCGACCGAGTGCGGCTTACCTCGAACGGCTGCTTGGCAGCGACTATTTCATTGCGATCGCTGCATTGCAAGACAGCGAAGTCGTCGGTGGCATCGCCGCTTATGAGCTAATAAAATTCGAGCAAGCGCGCAGCGAGATCTACATCTATGATTTGGCGGTTGCCGCAACCCATCGTCGCCAGGGCATCGCGACAGCATTGATTCAGGAAGTGAAGAAAACCGCTAAAGTCAGAGGAGCTTATGTCGTTTACGTGCAGGCGGATGTTGATGATGAACCTGCGATCGCGTTGTATACGAAGCTGGGTGTCCGCGAAGAGGTGCTGCATTTCGATATCGCTATTAAGGATAGTGATAGCGTTGCATAACGACCAGTAGCCCTATTTGCTCCACCCATCTGAAAAAAGATACTCATGACTCGTTTTTTTCGTCGCCTTGGTTTCAACCAACCTAAACCCAGAACTCGCCTCAGAAGATGGTTTCGCCGTTCTGGATGGACATTAGTTGTATTAGTTCTGCTTTACGTCGGTCTCCAGACTTTTCCACAGGTGCTGTTTCCTTATAGTTACAGTACGCAGGGCATAACTCTCTATGCCCTTTCTCCATTTCCATCCGAAGCGGCTGAACGGATTGCAGAAATCGTGAAATTAATCGATCGCTCCGAGTTGACAGTAGCAGGACGTAGCGAACGGATTTTTGTTTGCAATCAGCCCTGGCTGTTTCGTCTCTTCTCACCGATGAGTGCGGGTGCGTTTGCCTATTCGTTGCCCGTAACTGATAATGTATTTGTTGCCAATGCTGACTTAGTTCACAATGTTGCTCGCAGTGCCGCTCCAGAATTCAACACTCGTTCCTTCTCTGCCGTTGCTGCCCACGAAATTACTCACGGCTTGATTCGCCACAGAGTCGGATTCCTTCACAGCTTGCCAACTTGGGTAGTCGAGGGCTATTGCGATTATGTCGCCCACGAGAGTAGCTTTCCTGAAGCCAAGGGACTGCACCTCCTCGCGACTGGTCAGCAAGACCCGTCCGGCTCGTTCCAATACTTCATCTACCGTCAGATGATTCGTTATCTGATTGAAGATCGCCACTTTTCGTTTCAACAGATTGTCGATCGTGCCGACGAAGCTGCTTCTGTAGAAGCGGAAACTATCAAAGCAATCAAAGCACGAGATGTCCAACAACACCAACGGGTTCGACCAACGAATTTTTAGAGTGATATGGAACCGCATATTGTATTGTTTAGAGGTATCAACGTGGGTGGTAACAACGCACTGCCTATGCTTGAGTTGGTAGCAGTGCTTGAGGAGCTAGGGTTGAGCAATATCAAAACTTATATTCAAAGTGGCAACGCTGTTTTTCAAAGCAAAAAAATAAATAGCGAAGAACTTTCGCAAAAGATATCCACTGTGATCGAGAAACATTGTGGTTTTGTAGCGCAAGTGTTGATTCTCGACGTAAACGAGTTAGGGAACGCAATCGCATCGAACCCTTTTCCAGAAGCTGAGGCTGAACCGAACACACTACACTGCTTTTTCCTGTTATCGTTGCCAGAGAAGCCGAATTTGAAGGCACTCGAAACCGTCAAGAAGGATAGTGAGCAGTTTAAACTGATTGACAAGGTATTTTATCTTCATGCACCTGAAGGAATTGGGCAGTCTAAACTGGCGATGAAAGTTGAGAAAACAGTTGGAGTAGCTGTCACGGCTCGAAACTGGCGGACTGTTCTTAAAATTATGGAACTGGTGGAATAATTCAATGTTGATTCAAACAATTCAGTCATATTTAAGAGTTGCAGCTAGCCATCACCGCGATACGGAACAAATCGGTTCATTTCTCACGACTTTCTCTCATTCCAGCGATAATCCATTTCTCAACTACGCCATTCCCGATGACAATGCCACGCCATCACCCGCAGATGTGGCTGCTCTGATTGCTGCTTACGAACAGCGATCGTGCAAACCTCGCTTAGAATATGTCCCACAGTCAGCGCCTGCGGTTGAAGGAGTGCTGATTGATGCAGGCTTTTGCATTGAAGGACACCTACCGCTGATGACCTGCACCCCTGAATCAGTGCAAAGCCTTCCGGTTCCTCCAGGCATCGAATTAATCTTGCCCGTTTCCGATGCTGATCTGCTTGCCACCATCTCAGTACAAAACGAAGCTTATGGTGAATCGCTGCCAGAGTCTAGCGCGATCACCGATTTGCAAAATAGCCTTAAAGCAGGCGGAATAGCCGTTTTAGCCCGAACGATCGCAACGGGTGAGCCTGTCGGCGCGGGTGTCTGTACGGTGCCCAGTCACCAAACCACAGAAATTGCAGGGATTGGGGTACGTTCTGCCTTCCGTCGTCGAGGTGTGGCAGGAGCAATGACGACTCGATTGGTGCAGGAATCTTTTGCGGCGGGTATCTCTTTGCCTTTTCTGATGGCTGCACAGGAAGCAGAGAAACGGATTTACGATCGTGCAGGCTTTTTTGCGATCGGTGAAATCCTACATATCTCGCGCCCAAAAATGTAGATAGCGTTCCGGCTGAGCGCTGCAAGTAATTTCTGCATCTTCACCAAAATCTCCCTTCAGTCCGCACCAACCAGATTATGGAGAGACAGCTTGCATACCGACCTGTTGCTTCTTCTAAATAAGCGGTTGACTCTTCCCTTTAGGGAGACTTTATGCTGATGGCATGAACCAGCAGCAGCAAAACTTGTTTTCAATCGGCAGTTTCTCTAGTGCCTCTCGCCTTTCAATCAAGGCATTGCGCCTCTACGATCAACTGGGCATTCTCAAACCCAGCTATGTTGATCCTGAGTCAAGTTACCGCTATTACCAAACGAAGCAGTTGCGTGAAGCACGGTTGATCCGGATGATGCGCCAAATAGACATCCCGCTAGCAACCATTCGGAAAGTGCTTTCATCTACACCCGTAGAGGCTGAAACATTAGTGCATCACTACTGGCAGGCACAAGAAAACCGCATGAATCAGGGTCGGCAAGTGGTTCCCGAACTCATCTCTTATCTAAAGCAAGAGGTAACGGCTATGACACTTGAAGTCAGTGTAAAAACAGTTCAACCCCAACACATTCTTAGCCTCACGCATCATGTCAAGGTCGAACAGCTTGACGAGCATATCAGGAGTAGCTTGAAAACGCTGTATACGTTAGTTGAAGAGAGGAATGTAGTAACAGGCTCACCATTTGGCATTTATCACGGACCGATCAATCACGATGACGACGGACCGATTGAGGTATGCATACCTGTAGAAGGTCAAACTGCTAAGTCTGACAATGTTGTTTCGCGGGAGCTACTGGGTGGGCAAGTTGCCTATGTGATGCTTCATGGAGATCAATGCCGATTTCCAGCAATTTTGGCAGGGTACGATGCAGTATTTGACTGGATTCGCAAAAACGGTTACGAGATTGCCGACTCTCCTCGCGAAATCTGGCATGGTCAGCCCGGAGAGGATGAATGGATGGAGGTGGCTTTGCCATTTCAGGACGCAACATCCTGACAAAAACCTAAAAGGTGTTGCGGTTGATGTTTAACAACCATTAAGTCTGTGAGCAATCTCCCTATCACTAAAGATGTACACCGATTGCTAAGACTTAATTCACGATACCATTCAACGATGTGCTAGAGTCTCAAGAATTTGATCTTCTGTCGCATAATCGAGTAGCTCAGGGGCATCGAGAGAACCCGCTTGTGGAGGATGCGATCGCTGCCACTCTACGGTTTGCTTGAACGCCTCCTGTCTTGCGATCGCTTCTGTGTAACCTAATTCCTGTCGAATTCGAGTGGAGTCAATCGTCCAATTCTGGGTAATATTGAAGGGCAACATCCACGATTCAGTCAGAGCCGATCGAGGCACAACGACGACTTGGCCTATCCAACCTGCTGCTTGTCCGATCGCTCGAATAAAATCGGCTTGGGATTGTGCAGTCTGTTCTGCAACGTTATAGATTCGATGCGCCGCTCTTGAATCAGTTACAGCTAGTACGGCTCACAATTAATTATGCAACATGGTGCTTGCCCAATTTCTTGTCTGCATCTTGACGAGTGAATGACCAGTTAATCGTCTTCCGTTGCTGATTTCTACGCTTTTGCCAAGCCCCTACCGCAGTCGTGAGTTGTTCTGCACTGGCAAGCCGACCCTTGAGACACTGTTTATCCAAAATGCCAATCTCAATCTCGGCCATGTTCAACCAACTGGCGTGCGTTGGGGTGTAATGAAACACCACTCGTTTGAGCAAACGCTCACTATGGTCGGCAAAGTTAGTCAGCGTATAGTTGATTTGGCTGACCAGCAGATATTGGCAATAGTCCAGGCGAGTAAAAGTATCTTTCATACCTCGACTCTAGCGACTCAAACCCAGTTTTGAGTCACCTATTCCTTCTTCCCTCCGCGTAAGTCCTAAAAGTAATTCTTGATGGGTCATTCCTTCGCTTTATTGCACCTTTTACCATCCACCTTCAGAGCGAGTGGCTGATGTGGGTATTCCTTATCACTGGTTCAGTCTACATCTGGCAAATCCGGGTGATCGTGAGCGATCGCTCGAACGTCGAGAGAAATCTTTAGCGGTATCTCTCATTGACATAGCATCTAATGACTCCTAAAAATCCTTGTAGAACAGGTGAAACATTGTCTGACAGCCATACGACCCCAACTTCGACTTGCGGAATCTTATCTTGTAGCCGTTTGTAGATCACACCTGCGCGTTGAAGATTTTGGAGTGAAGCTGGAACCAATGCAATTCCCATTTTTGCTGAAACCAGTCCAACAATCGTTTGCATCTGAACCGCCTCCTGCGCCACTTTAGGGCTGAAGTTCGCTTGCTGGCAAAAACTCACGATCTGGTCATAGAGTCCCGGTCCGAGGTAGCGTGGAAACAAGACAAATGATTCATCAGCGAGTGTATGGATCGAGATTGTGGTTTCACTGACCAGTGGGTGTGTTTCAGGCAAAGCGACAACCAGGGGTTCTTGCAGAATTGTTTCTAATTCGAGACTATCGTCCTTCAACGGTGGATGACAAAAGCCCACTTCAATTTGATGATTTTGCAGTGCCTCTTCCTGTTGTGTTGTAGTCAATTCCTGCAAGACAAGATGCACATTTGGAAATTGCTCCCGGTATTGAGACAAGATCGCAGGCAAAATATCGTAGACAACAGTACTGGTGAATCCAACAACGAGGGTTCCAGTTTCCCCTCTGCCTGCTCGTTGAGTGTCGCTGATTGCCTGTTCTACTTGAGCGAAAATTCGGTAAGTCGCCTGCAATAACACTTGCCCTGCTTCGGTCAACTGCACCTGTCGCTTTGTGCGGCGGTAAAACAATTCGACTCCTAACTCTACTTCTAGTTGCTTGATCTGTTGGCTAAGCGGCGGTTGAGCCATATGCAACCGCTCAGCAGCTCGATTGAAGTGCAGTTCTTCGGCAACCGCTACAAAATAACGCAGGTGACGCAGTTCCATATTTGATAGGTTTTTCGTCTCAAATCTATCAAATCATATATTGGACATCTCTAAACATGCTTCCTATACTCCAGAAACATGAGCATTCGACGAGGACAAAACGATGCAGGAGAATTTGAGAAGCCAAAAAATTACCCAGGGTTTGCAGCGATCGCCCAACCGTGCCCTGCTACGCGCCGTTGGATTTGAGGATAGCGACTTCAGCAAACCAATTGTGGGAATTGCCAGTGCCCATAGCACGATCACTCCCTGCAATATGGGAATTGCCCCTTTAGCAACCGCAGCCGAAGCAGGTATTCGATCAGCCGGGGGAATGCCGCAACTGTTTGGCACCATCACGGTTAGCGATGGCATTTCAATGGGTACGGAGGGGATGAAATATTCGTTGGTTTCCCGTGATGTGATTGCCGACTCGGTTGAAACGGTTTGCAATGCTCAAAGTATGGATGGAGTCCTGGCGATCGGCGGCTGCGATAAAAATATGCCCGGTGCGATGATCGCGATCGCCCGCATGAATATTCCAGCAATTTTTGTCTATGGTGGCACGATCAAGCCAGGACATCTGGAGGGTCAGGATTTAACCTTAGTCAGTTCTTTTGAAGCCGTTGGACAGTATAGCGCGGGCAGAATTGATGAAGCGATGCTCTATGCGGTCGAACGGAACGCCTGTCCGGGAGCAGGTTCCTGTGGCGGAATGTTCACAGCAAATACGATGTCGGCTGCTTTTGAAGCGATGGGCATGAGCTTGATGTATTCGTCTACAATGTCCACAATCGATCCAGAAAAAGCAGCAAACACGGCAGTGGCGGGACAAGTTTTAGTCGAAGCGATTCGCAAACAAATTTTGCCGCGAGACATTATCACGCGGAAATCGATCGAGAATGCCATTTCAATTGTCATGGCAGTAGGTGGCTCGACCAATGCGGTGTTGCATTTTCTCGCGATCGCTCATGCGGCTGAAGTCCCGTTTACGATTGATGATTTTGAACCCATTCGCGATCGCGTTCCAGTGCTGTGTGACCTCAAACCATCCGGGCGTTATGTCGCCACTGATCTTCATGCGGTTGGCGGCATTCCCCAGGTGATGAAAATGCTGCTGGCACAGGATTTGCTGCATGGGGATTGCTTAACAATTACGGGAGACACAATCGCAGAACGCCTCAAAGACATTCCTAAAGAGCCACCTGCGAATCAGGATGTGATTCGTCCCTGGAGCAATCCCATTTATGCTCAAGGACATTTGGCGATACTCAAAGGTAATCTGGCAACCGAAGGAGCCGTTGCAAAACTTACAGGGGTTAAGCATTCTAAAATGACTGGACCCGCGCGAGTGTTTGAATCTGAGGAAGACTGTCTAGCAGCCATTCTTGCAGGCAAAATTAACGCAGGGGATGTGATTGTGATTCGCTACGAAGGACCGAAAGGTGGACCCGGAATGCGAGAAATGTTGGCTCCAACTTCAGCAATTATTGGCGCAGGTCTGGGGGATTCGGTTGGGTTGGTCACGGATGGACGTTTTTCAGGGGGGACGTATGGCATGGTGGTGGGGCATGTCGCACCGGAGGCATTTGTGGGGGGAACGATCGCCCTGGTGCAGGAAGGCGACGAAATTACCATTGATGCTCCGGCGCGATCGCTACACCTGCATGTGTCAGAGATGGAACTCGAACAGCGTCGCGCAGCCTGGCAGCCACCTTTACCGCGCTACACAAGGGGCGTACTGGCGAAGTACGCCAAACTGGTTTCAACCAGTAGCCTGGGGGCAGTGACCGATCTGGATTCATCCATTGTTGGTGGAAACTGAAACTTACGGTTCACCTCAGGTCTCCACACGAGACCCTCGCGCAAGATACTGATTGCTGAACAGAATAGGCAGTGGATCACCGTCAAAAGTTGTTGGGCTGCTTCCTGGACGCTGCGCGTTGATATGAAGGTGGGGTTCTCCGCTGTTGCCTGAATTGCCGACTTCAGCCAGTTGTTGCCCGACCGAGACGAGATCGTCCGCCGCGACCTTGACACTCCCCTGCTTCAGGTGTGCCATAAACACAACCACCTGATTCTGCTCACACTGCATCAACACAAAGTTGCCCCGTTCGTTTTTCTCATCCAATGCAGGCGGAGACATATCGGGCATCGTGTTCACCGATTGCAGCACAACACCGGAGCAGGGGGCATGAACCGGTTCGCCAAAGATAGCGTATTGAGCTGGATCGCTCGGCTGCAATTCAGAGGCATGAGTCCCGACGAAGTTGAGCTTCACGATGTCGAGGGCGTACATCGTCCCTCGCAATTCCTGAAAACGTTTGCTTCGGACCAGATCGAGGTGGGCGTTGAGGACTTCCTTGCTGCCTCCGTTGGCAATGTAATAAGTCCCATTTCTGAGCGGAAACTCAAGGGAAACAGGGCTGACTGGCGGCAGGAAGTGACCTGTCCAGATATGCAGTGTCAGCGCCCAGAAAAGACCCGCGATCGCGCCACACAATCCAACCTTTGCCCATCCCCATCCGCTGTGTTGGGGAAAGCGAGGCTGTCTTCTTGCTTGCCGAAACGTCGCAATTACCAGAACCAGCCAAATGACCAGATAGAGGTAGGGTATCCACCAGGGAACGACCATCCAGAGTCCCGCCAGCGCGATCGCCACCAGATACCCCAGAATCAATAAGGTTTTGAGGAGCCAGCCAATTTGACTCCTCGAAGGCGATGCCCCCTGCCAAACCAGTAGACCCAGGGGAATCAGCAGTTGGAGAATAACAAGCGTAATATCCATTGGACGCTATGCAGGTTGGTTTTGATTGGGCAAGACACCCCGCAGCTTGGCAGCAATTGCTGGGGCAACCAGAAGCAGCAATAAACCAAACGCCATCATCCCCCCCTGGGAAGGGTTGTAGTCCGCAGCGATACGGTTCCAGGAGTAACCGAGAGTCAACCGTCCAAGACCGATCTCGAACCCAAGCGTAAGCAACAGCCAGAGCAATCCGACTTGTAGCAATTCCAGGATGCGTGAGGGATGAAGCCAGGGGATGAACAGGGTGGCGATCGTCAGGATGAGAATTGAGCCGCTGACAAACCCGACCTGATGAGCGCGGACATCGCCAAGTGCAGGAACCAGCCACAGTTCACGAATGGTGCCATTCAAACTTTCGGCAACGATAAATAGCAGCCAGACGGCAAATGCTCTGAGAAAAATCATTGATTCCCTCCTCAGCCAGTATCACTGATCCTTATCCCCATGCTAATCCTCAAAGTTGAGGACGAGTTGAGCATCGAGGTAGCCTGATGAAAAGCCGCTTCTCCTGGGAACAATCCCTATTTCTCTACTGCGCGACCGCCTATGCCTGGTCATGGTTGTGCTGGTGGTTGTCAACGCTGCTGCGGGAACAGGCAAACTTGATCCCTGTGCTGATAGGGGCGATCGGCACCTTTGGCCCCTTTGTCGCGGCAACGCTGGTTACAGGATGGCAATCTGGACAATCAGAGATACAAGCTCTACTGGCTCAAGGGTTGCGCTGGAGATTAGGTTGGCGGGGCTATGGGGTAGTTCTCGGCTTACCACCTCTGATACTGCTCCTGGCACTGGTGCTCTACCGTGCAACCGGAGGAGTGGTTCCAACTTTTTTTGTGGTCAACCATTGGGTGCTGGTGCCCTTGAGTTTTGCGATTAACCTTGCGCTGGGTGGTGCTTTAGGAGAGGAGTTTGGCTGGCGAGGGTTTCTGCTGCCGCTGTTACAGTCCCGTCTCAGTGCGTTATTGGCAAGTGTTGTAATTGGCGTCATCTGGACATTCTGGCATCTCCCTCTATTTCTCATTCCCGGTCAACTTCAGCAACACCTGCCGTTTGGACTCTATTTTCTCAATACGATCGCCCTTTCAATCCTCTTCACCTGGGTGTATAACAGCACTGGCGGCAGCGTTTTCAGTGCAATCCTGCTGCACACCTCAGTGGGTTACTGGTCGGGAGTAATTCCCGTATTGCCTCAGGCGATCGGGACTGTGCAACCATTTGCAATCGCAGTTCTCCTCATTTGGATCGTCGCTCTATCCCTTGTTGGGCAAGTAGATATGGGGAGTTTAACAAAAGGGCATCACTAAAAAAGCTTGCAAGAGAGCAGGGCTAACTCAGCACCTCGCCCATTGCAGATGAGCCTGCTGCAACGGTAGTCTTTGCTCGACTACAAACGGTTAGTAAGTCTTGAGTTTAGATCTTGCAACCAAACTTTCAAACTGTAGACAAACGGCTTTTGCTACGGCTGCATCTGTCAAAAGCACTCCTGCCTCAATGTTGCGTTCGTGAGCTGCTTCGGTAAAGTTAGCAGACGTGATGAAGACTCGCTCCTCGTCTACCACAATGCACTTGGCATGTAGACATGCTTTTGTTTCTGTTCCGATTACCAGCGATCGCGGGTCATAAAATACTTCTGGTAAGCGATTCCCAATCCAGATTTCCCTGCGAAAAGTCTCTGCAAACCGTCGCACTAAAGTCGTCTCTGGTTCGTCATTTTCGTAAGGACGCTGAATGTTCAGAAACATTTGAACCCTTAATCCTGGTTTAGCATCCATCCGCTTTGCCAGTCCCTCAAACAAATTGCGTGCCTTCTCTCCCCGGTCGATGGCAAAGCTTGAAATCAACACGCTGCGTTTAGCCGTGTTGAATAATTCACGGACGACAACGGCTGTATCGCGGCTTTCAGAGCCAGCAACTTCCTGTCCTGTCCAAACCAACTCAACGCGATCGCGCACCTGCTGGGTTGTAGCCCGCTCTGCTGCCAGTAAATTCAAAGTATAAGCAATATGGTGTGCTGTCGCTCCGACTGCACTCAAACGGTTTAACTCGTCTACAACATCTCGGCAAAATCCTTTGGGTACCAAGCTTTCAAGCGTGGGGATGGAGTAGGGCGGGCTTAATCTTCCAGTATCTAGTGCGGCAGCAAGCCCAATCAGCGCGGGACGACTCAGCTTCAGGAAGGGCGACATCACAGCCCTCCAACCTCAAAGAACTCCGCACCCAAGCCTTCAACAGTATCTGTAACCAGTGCCCGATCGAGGAACTCGTTGCGGCGTTCGCAGGAAGGTTCTGCAATAAGCAGGCAACCATGACAGGCAGCTCCATGTAAAAAGCGGCTTTCCTGCTGGTTATTGGGCTGATGCTGGGCACACACTGGATCGTTTGAACAAAGCTTACCCATCTCCAGGGCATTCATCAGGTGGTATTCAATTCGCTTGCCGACCTGTACCAAACCGCCAAGCGTCCCTTCAGACCCAGAAGTGCCTGTATAGAGGAGAATGCCATAACCTGCCTCTCCCGTATAGATTCTCTCTCGAATGGCACTGGCGGCATAACCGCATTCAAGAGAGACAGCAGTTATGAGCAGATGTGATAACGAGTGCAACATGACGTAGGGCAGGCCGAGAAACTTCACTTTGTCTGGATCGATGCCACGCTGACTGCGCCACTCATCAAAGCCTTTGTACAGGCTTCGACCCCGTTTCTGAACAACATCTCGTTTCAACCAGTTTTCGATCGCCTCTCTCTTAAACGAAATGAAGATCCCTTCGCCTCTGTTTTCAATTGCCGGAACCCAGGTTGGCTCAATATCGAGTGCAGCAGGTTGAACCGGGAGCGAGAGTTCACCGTCAACGTCGGGCATGACCGCTTCAAAGCGGGTAAAGCCAATTTGGGCAATAACTTCGCGTAAACGGTGAACCAGAACAATGCGATCGATTTTGGATGACAGGAGTGGGGAAAGTCCCTTTAGCGGGCGGGTTCGAGCGTAGAAGTCGCCCTCCGGAACGTCCTCACCCACCTCATCGGGTTGGGAAAGCAGGGTTTCGATCTCAACTTGCTTGATACTTTTAGGTTTGTCGAAGGTTCCGCTTTGACGACGCTTAACTTCTACCCAGGTCGCCTCATCACTAAAACCTTCGAGGGCAAGCATTACTTTTTCGTTTTTTCTACGGTAAAACTTGATATCGTCAATGCTCTCGGAACCTTTGAGGAAATCCTCGTAGACTAAATCAACGACTTTCCGTAGCGCTTCGTCCGAGTCTGGAAGTGAAATAACACTCAGTGTTTGAGCAAAGTAAGCATTGCT
Source organism: Phormidesmis sp. 146-33 (assembly GCF_052939515.1). NCBI lineage: Bacteria > Bacillati > Cyanobacteriota > Cyanophyceae > Leptolyngbyales > Leptolyngbyaceae > Phormidesmis > Phormidesmis sp. 146-33. The sequence continues at coordinate 5,912 of NZ_JBJPHU010000017.1, read as the reverse complement.
GGCAGACCGCACAAGCAGGCGGTTATATTCTGGCTTCCCGGTCACTTGAGAGACACAGCCTTCTTTTGCCGCAGGGCCAAGCCAAGGGCGGTGTCCTTCACACTGTCCCAGAACCTTGCCATTGGGAACGGTGGCATCGGAAAGCGGACGGCGTGCTCTACAGGCTTCGCATCGGACGAAAATGTCAACGAAATCATTGCCTGAACCACCCTCATCGAGCCAGAGTTGCCCCCGGCAGTTCTTATTCTGGCTGTCAGCATGGACAAAGCGGTACCAGTCGATGTCACTGATATGCCCATTTACACAAGCTTGTACAAATCGCACCGGAACAACGGGCACTTTTTTCCGCTCTAAGGTCAGGTATTTCCCTTTGACCAGGCTGCCCCAGGGTAACAGTGGACGAGTCCGGTATTTACGCTTGTCGGGGGTTTCCCACGTATCCTCCAGCTGTGCCAGAAACCAGACCGGGAAGACAAAGGAAGTAATGCCACTGCGTGCTGATTTTGCGTCTTGTTCGTCTACTGGAGGCGCATACATGGCAATTTGCTTCACGCCTAGTAATTCGCTGACTCGACCTGCCAGTCGATCTTCGTAAATCCGGCGGCGATCGCCCTTCCAGTGATTCAGTCCACCAATGAGAACGGAATGATTTGGCAAATCCACCATCGCTCCAGGACCGAAGGTAGAAATAATTTGGCTTTGACGGATTTCTCCAGCAGCGGGGCGCTTCGTCTTTGCTTTCATCTATTCGTCCTCCTCAATTTCAAAGCCATCGGGATTGCGGATCCACAAATTGACGGCTTGCTCCACATCCCTCAGGCTCCGTTGAGCTTTGAATTTTCGGGCTTCTAAAGGTTGCCGCTCCAGTTCTGGATCAAGCGGGTCAAACAGCAGCGGTGGTGCCTGCCCAACCTCCTGCTGGTACTGGAGCATGATTTTCTGGCTGGCGATGTGTTCCCAGGTGTCGAGCAGGTCTCTAACCCGTCCTTTCACCTTCTGGCGTAAGTCATCTGCTTCAACCGCATCCAACTCTTTGTCGTGCATCTCGGCACGTTGAGCGATTACGTCGGCAACCGTTTCAAGATCTTTGCGATGCTGGAGGATGTCGATCGCACGAATGGGAGCCGTCATGCGGCAATCGCCCAATCTTGCCAGAGCAACGGTGATAGCAGCGATGCCCCGGTCAATGGCACGAGGGGAGAAGGGAGTAACACTGGTGGCTTCTACTGCCCGGTAGAAGGTGGTATGCCATGCTTGGAAACGTTCGTAGTGGGAGCGATCGCGCGGACGGTGAACATTTAGGAGGGTAATGACTAATCCTGGTCGATTTTCATCTCGACCCACCCGACTGGTTGCCTGGATATATTCCGCCGCTGTTTTGGGCTGTCCCAGAACGACCATTAGCCCCAGACGAGTGATGTCCAGACCGACCGAAATCATGTTGGTTGCCAGACAAACATCGGCGTGTTCCTTGTCCTGAAAAGCAAGTGCCAGACGACGCTTCGCATCAGCGACTGCGTTGGTACTGACCCGTGACGTTAATTCAAGGGGCAGGTCACTGATTTTGCGATCGGCGAATGAGCCTTCTGCTTCTCCAATTCGCTTGCGCTGACTGTATTCAGCCAAACGAGCATTCACCTCATCTTCCACAATGCGACGGCTGCCACCGAGTTCTCGGAGCGAGTTGAAATATCCCAGCAGGGTCATATAGGGGTCAGCGGGATTCTTCAGATTCTTGCCGCCGCCTGACAGCTCCCAATCTTTCTGAGCTGCCCCCAGCAATGCCAGGTAAGTTCGCAGCAGCACGACCTTCAAGCTACGCCCCTGAGCAGCGATGCCAACGTAGGTGCGGGCGTGTTTCTCGGTAGCAGGAACAGTTTTCGCAAAGAAGGAATCGCGGCGATCGGGGCCGGGGGGTGGAAAAATATCGACCGCATCTCGACCAAAGAGGGCACGAATTTGTTTGGTTGCACGACGAACAGTTGCCGTGGATGCCACAATTTTTGGGCGTACCCGTTTGTTTTCCCCTTCTTGAGTCGAGAGGGCATCAATGGCGGTTTCATATAGCCCAACCATTGTGCCGAGCGGTCCCGAAATCAGATGAAGTTCGTCCTGGATGATCAGGTCGGGAGGGGGTAAGGGGTGGTTGAGGGGTTGTCCTCGTCCGGGTTGACAGGGACCGTAGAAACCATCTTTGTCGTAGCGTTCGACTTTGCCAAACAATCCACCTGTTTCACCCACCCAGGGAAGGCTGGCAAATTTATCAACTGTGGCAATGATGAAGCAGGGCAGCCGTCGATAGATTTGATCATCAACTGCCAGAATGGGTAGCGGCTGATTGCTTGTGAAGGAGCACTGAGGTTTTCCGTCCGATCGCTTTTTGCGATTAACACAGGCAACTCGAAGGTCATCTGGAACATCAGGACTAGGAAGTAATTGGAAAGAATTGCGGGTAAAGCGAGCACCGCACCAGGGGCAATTTTCGAGGGGGATGGGGGAAGGCTTTTGTCTGTCGTTGTTCTGGTAGGCGATCGTTCTCGATCTGGCGCTGTATTCGTCGTTGTCTCCTTTCTTGCCCATTCGGTTGGGAGTTGCTGCCTGCCCAACCCACAAGCCAATCTCAAAGGGATGTTTGCCCAATGTTTCGATGTCGTTCTGACGTTCTAGTTCAAGGGCGCAGATCAGGGTTGCTGCCCGTCCAAGCTGATCTAGGGTCAGCAGGCGCAGCGTATATCGCATCAGGACGCTTAAGCCAGCCGAGTGAATGTCGGGATGTCGCAGTCGTCGCAGTACCAGGGTAAAGGCTGCCAGTCCCAGGTATGCCTCGGTCTTACCGCCACCTGTGGGGAAGAAGAGGAGGTCTACCAGTTCGCGGTCGCTCTGCTCAGGGTTGGCGATACCAACAATATTCATGAGCAGAAATGCTAACTGGAAGGGTCGCCATTGGGGAGCGTCTAGAGATTCTGGAATTGCATCTTCCTTGTCATGGGTGAGTCGCTGGCGGATGGCTGTGGCAACAGCACGGTTGGCGATGCGAAATGCCTCAAATACCTGCGGGTCGTTCATTGCCTGTAACCCTGCTGCTATGCGCTGGCTGGCGATGATCGCTCGATTCAACAAATCGTTTGCCGTGTCCGCCCGATGCTTGGGATTCTTGGGTGCGTTGTCACGCTGGTCTTGTATCCAGTCTGCGTAAGCATCTACCATCGGATACAGTATGTCCCGCAGAGCCGCAGGAGTAGGGGCTTCAGCCAACTGCTCCATCCCTAGCTCAACATTTTTTACTTTGGTAGGAATGACTTTTTCAACGTCGGCTGTGGGTATCCAGGCAGTCCAAACTTTTTGGCAAACACCACTGGGTTCAACCAGGGCGATCGCAGAAACATTGTGCCCCACCGCAAATTCATAGTCATCTCGGTATTGCAGGTCTGCCACTCGTTCATCCCAGTCTTCACCGTTGCCGCCTCGCAGATCGGGACGGGGAACGAAGGAATTTTCTGCCTGAATCACCAACTGAGTCTGGAACGCATGAGAGGCATCGGGGGCTTTGTTGGGAGCCAGCCGACGCTGGTTGACCAGAAAGATAGAAATGGAGCGTGTACCGGCAGGCACCAGTTCCTCTGAAGAAACGGGGCGGACGGAGACGATCAGCTTTAGCCCTTTGCTCTCTGGAATGTCAAATTCTACGGGCGTTTCGCTGATCTGAATGGGGATGGTGAGTTCTGCTTGGTGGGGCGATCGCTGCCAGGTTCCGACTCGCAGGGTACTTTGGGATTCCTCTTCCGATTTGTCGGCAACGTAGCGGGTGTAGTCGCCCCAAGTGGCGGTGACGTTTAGGGAAGTGGTATGGGCAGTGACGAGCAGGCTGACACCCATTGAGGAGGGGAAGAAGCCTTTGCGGGCAGGTGCGCGATCGGGTGTGGTTTCATCATCACCTGCACCAACTTTACCGACAGCATCCAGTTCGTCGTTGCCTGTGTCGTCCGATCGCACCTCCATCGGAGCATCGTAGGGTACCAGGAACCCGGTGAGATACCATTTTGAGGGAGGCTGGGGAATGATTTCGTCGGCGTGTGCCAGGTCGTCGGGGGTGGGTCCAACTAAATCCAGTTGCAGAGCATCGATCAGGTGAGCACGAACCTCGGCAGGGGTAGTAGACGACATAGACAGCACGTCAGGATAAGGGCATTAAGTTTAGAATGCCCAGGATCTCCGGAGAATCCCGGATGGATTTCCCAACTTCATGAAGGTTTGACGAAAAGACTTCTGCCCTTTATGAGGGTTCAATAGCTAAATGAAGTGGGTGACTCTAAAGTTTGCCTGCTAGAACCTGGTTAGCTGTCAGGTTGAGATCTGGAAGTGTGGAGGACTGAATCAAGTCTGCCCCACGAAATTCAGTTGAGTCGTAGAGTTGATGCTCTAGGACTCAAAAGGTGACCTTCTCTTCTATCGGGTCAACGATCCAATATTCGGGAATTTCTAGCAACCCGTATTCAGCACGTTTAGAACGGTAATCGTCAGTTTTAGTGGAGGGGCTAACGACTTCAGCGACCAGAATTGGTGGTGGTTCGTTGAGGTTAATCACGGCTTCGCGCTCGCTCATCGCTTCCCACTGAGCAAGGGGTAAGACCGTGACATCGGGAATGCGGGAAGTGTCCCAGTTGCGTCCTCGCGGAGAGCGAACACCAACCAGCGCAGGCAAGGGAACCCAGGGTTGTCCTGATTGTGCCAGTGCATCTTCAAACTGGCGCACTAGAAAACGGATAATTGCCCCATGTTTGCCAGTTCCCAGACTCATGGGCACCAATTCTCCATCGACTAATTCATAGCGAGTATCTGTACCATCGTCGTAGGCAAGGTACTCTTCAAACGTCAGCTTTTGGGTGGCGATCGTCATAGAACTGGCTCGCGGTGGAGATCCACGATTCAGGAAGGTGTTTCTAGTATAAACTACGCCTCTAACCCAGGAATTGTTGGTGATTCAGTCCCACCTTTGGTAGTTTTGCCTTTAGATTTTTGCCCTTTGCCTTTCTTCCCGGCTGGCTTGCCCCTCAGTAACTCCTCCTCGTAGCGTTTCTGGTTCAGGTCGAGCAGGCGTGCTAGCACTTCGTCGTGAGTGGCTTCGTTCCATCGGTAGCGATAGGGCTTTTTGCGCTGACGCTTTGTAGTGGTTTCGTCTTCGTCCTCTTCTTCGTCTTCATAGTCAAGCAGGAATTCGCATTGAGGCTGAATATCGCTCCAGCCATAGGCAGCGAGGACTGCGCGATCCATTTCGTCATGCAGTTGGCGCAGCTTGAGAATATCAGGATGGAATTCGTTGGGGTCGTGGAAGCGGTTGTAGGTTTGGGTTAAACCTTCGTTGTTGCGAACCATCAGTTCGGCGCGAAATTCGTAGTATTGTTTGCCAACGGTTTCCAGATTGGCATCGGCTTCCCAGTTTTCGGGGAAGGGGAAGGTTTCAAAACAGTCAGAAGAACGATAGCCTTGCCTATCCTCAAGCGATGAAGAGAAAAATGCAGCAAATAAATTATGAATACTTGATTGTAGAACTGCAAAAGCATGATCTTGAGATAAGGTGATGACTGTGAGATTGTGAGAAAATATATAATTTGTAGGTAGCCAAACAAAAGCCAAATATTTGCTTACTGACGAGCATACCAAGACACGCTCTAACTTTGAAAGTTCTGCTGTCAAACCAGGGCGTTTCTCACCATATTGCCACCATTTATTGCGAAGGGAATCACGTTTCTGTTTTTCACGATCGGGTTTCACTTTACTTGCAATGATGTGCATTAAATCAGTCCATTTCCATGCCTCAGCTTCATCTAAATCAAAAAAGTTAATGGCATATCTGTAATATCAATGGTTCGGACAGTTTTTAGTTGAGGGGATGGACAAGAAAGCTATCGATC